>JAOPWK010000208.1 GCA_025965735.1 Frankiales bacterium | reverse complement strand
GACGAGGCCTGCCACGAGATACCGAACCCCGACGGCGGCAGAGGGCGCGATGCCGTCTCGGACGAGAAAGGCCTGCAGGACCGCGGTGAGCCCGAACAGGAGCACTGTGGTGAAGCCGACCGGCAGTCCGCGTCCAGGGTGCGGCTTCTCGTCGCGCAACGGAGGATCAGCCATCGTCGACGCCGGCCTGACCCGGGGGATCGGACGTGAGCTCGCCGACGGTCTCAAAGAATCCCAGGAGCTGCTCTTGCCCTACGCGAGCAACCGCAACTCCGCGAACCGTGCGTGCGAGCGGCTGACGGCCGGCGGGCACGCGCCGGCCGCCGCGCGATCCCACCTTTCGGCTCCAGCCGGGGACTTGCTCTCTGGTCGAACAGGCGTAGACGAATGGCGCCCCCGCCCGCGTGCCTCGACAGTTCCGCATCAGCGTCATCTCCAGCAGGCTCATGGAGCTCGCCGGCGAGGCGCGCGAACGCACAGTCCCGCGGCTGGAGCCAGCCGGTCAACAGCCACTTCTTTCGGAGCCCTGGAGGGTGCTGCCGGAGCTGCGCTTCGCCGATTATCACGCGGCGCCGGCGGGGCTTGTTGCTCTCAGTGAACGCACGCCGGCGTGCTGCCGCCGAAGCGTTGAGGCATGAACGACAGAGGGGTTTTGTCCTCAGCAAGCGCACGGGACCCGCCGGACCGCCCTCTGGCTGGCGATCACCACCGATGACGCGGGGACACTTACACGTCCTCAGCCCACGTGTGGCCCTTAACGCTCGTCAGCGCAGGCGAACCCGAGAAGCGGCGCGGGGCGTGCTGCCTTGACCTGCAGCTGTTTTGCGCCTTAGGTTGACAACAACCAACCGTTCGGGAGACAACCGTGTGCGCAGGTGTCCGGGCGCCGTTCCAGGTGCGGGTCGTGTTTGCGCGATGTGCCTGCGGGGCCAAGGCGGCCCGGTCTCGACGCTGCGTCACAAGCGCCCTGCGTGGGCCCGCGAGGATCTCCCGGTCTGGCCCTGCGCGGCGTGGTCGCCGCCGGGTGGCTGTACCTGCCGTGCGCCGGCGGCGGCTTCGTTCGATCCGCTGAAGAAGACGTCGATGGGGCCGCATGACGACCAGGAGCGTCAGCAGCCCGTCCGGAGCGCTAGGTCATGACCGCGTGACTGCACAGGAGTTGGCTTGACCACCATCGAGTTCGTGGACCAGGCGCTGAGGGACGGGCAGCAGAGCCTGTGGGGCATGCAGCGCGCCTATCAGGCGGCTGACGCACTGTCGCACCTGGCGCGCACCGGCTTCCGCACCGTGAACCTGACCGGCGCCGGCAAGTTCACGGTGCTGCTGCGTCACCTCCGGGACGATCCGGAGGCGTCCACGGACTTCCTGGTCGAGGGTCTTCGACACGCCGCGGGCGATGGAGCTCGCTGCCTGGATCCGTCCGCAGCCCAGCCTCGAGAAGATCCGCAAGCGTTTCCCCCGCGGACCGAGCGACGAGGACCTCCTCCTGCGCTTCATGACCTCCAACGAGGAGGTCGACGCCATGAAGGCGGCCGGTCCAATCCGTACTGACCCTCGACGCTCCACGAACCACATCGTCCGGTTCGTCCAGGAGCTGGTAGCGGAGTCGCGAGGGCTACCTCGATGTCCGTCACCACCGATGCCCTCAGCGTCCGGCTCGCTCGACGTCCCTGACCTGCAGCGAGCATTCCGATCGACCGCCGCCTGATCGCTCGGGCGCAGAAGCAGGAGAACACGTGAGTCATGCCTACGTCATCGACGGCGTGCGTACCCCTATCGGCCGGTACGGCGGTGCGCTTGCGCAGGTCCGCCCGGACGACCTCGCGGCGCACGTCCTGCGTGCTCTCGTGCAGCGGCATGCGGGCGTCGACTGGTCGGCGCTGGACGACGTGCTGCTGGGCTGCGCGAACCAAGCGGGGGAGGACAACCGCAACGTGGCGCGGATGGCCGCCCTGCTGGCCGACCTGCCGGTAGAGGTGTCGGGCGGGACGTTGAACCGGCTGTGCGGCTCCGGTCTGGACGCTGTGGGGTCGGCCGCCCGCGCCATCCGCGCCGGTGATGCCGACCTGGTCATCGCGGGCGGGGTCGAGAGCATGTCTCGGGCGCCCTTCGTGATGCCCAAGGCGACGACGCCCTTCTCGCGCTCCAACGAGGTGCACGACACGACCATCGGCTGGCGCTTCGTCAACCCCCGGATGGAGCAGCTGCATGGCATCGACCCGATGCCGCGTACCGCGCAGAACGTCGCGGACGACTACGGCGTCGGACGTGAGGACCAGGACGCGTTCGCCCTCCGCTCGCAGGTCCGGACGGCCGAGGCGCAGTCCTCGGGTCGGCTGGCGAAGGAGATCTCGCCACTGCTCGTGCCGCAGCCCAAGGGGGACCCGGTGCTCGTCGAGGTCGACGAGCACCCTCGTCAGACCTCGCTGGAGGCGTTGGCCAGGCTGAGGCCGATCTTCCAGGGCGGCAGCGTGACGGCCGGCAACTCCTCGGGGGTCAACGACGGCGCTGCCGCGCTCCTGCTCGCGTCCGAGCGGGCGGTCGAGCGGTACGGCTTGACGCCGCTCGCGAAGGTGACCTCGATGGTGTCGACCGGGGTGCCGCCCCGAATCATGGGTATCGGGCCCGAACCGGCGACTCGGCGTCTGCTCGAGCGCAAGGGACTGGCGATCGGGGACGTGGACCTGCTCGAGCTCAACGAGGCGTTCGCTGCGCAAGCACTCGCCGTGCTGCGGGGGCTGGGGCTGCCCGATGACGCCCAGCACGTGAACCGCCACGGAGGGGCGATCGCCCTGGGTCACCCCCTCGGCATGAGCGGTAGCCGGCTCGCGCTGTCAGCCGCGCTCGACTTGAACGAACTCGGTGCGCGCCGCGCTGTCGTCACGATGTGCATCGGGGTCGGGCAAGGCATCGCCGTGCTGCTGGAGCAGGCGTGACCATGCCGGGGCGGAGGGGCGTCAGGAGCCGCACGTAGGGGGAGAGCGTCTGCCCCGACTGCGGGGGTAGGGGCGCGAGATGTGCGGGAAGACGGGCACCGTGCAGGAGCTCGTGGGGGACGCCTGAGCCCGCCCGATCGTCCTCCGCGCATCTGGGCTGAAGCTCGGCGGCGACCTGCCGCAGCGGTCGCGCCACACGGCGGGGGTTACAGAGTTGTGGACAGAGCCTTGATTGGCATCTGCAGGTCGGCCAGCATGTCGAGGTCCTCGGTGGCCGGTCGGCCGAGCGTGGTCAGGTAGTTGCCGACGATGACGGCGTTGATGCCGCCGAGCATCCCGTCGCGGGCGAGGTCGCCCAGGGTGATCTCACGTCCGCCCGCGAAGCGCAGGATCGTGCGCGGCAACGCCAGCCGGAACGTCGCGATCGCGCGCAGGGCGTCGTTCGCGTCCATCACCGGCAGGTCGCCGAAGGGCGTGCCCGGCCGGGGGGTTCAGGAAGTTCAGCGGCACCTCGTCCGGCTCGAGCGAGGCCAGCTGCGCGGCGAACTCGGCGCGCTGCTCGAGCGTCTCGCCCATGCCCAGGATGCCGCCGCAGCAGACCTCCATGCCGGCGTCGCGGACCATGCGCAGCGTCTCCCAGCGCTCCTCCCAGGTGTGGGTGGTTACGACGGCCGGGAAGTGCGAGCGGGCGGTCTCGAGGTTCTGGTTGTAGCGGTGCACGCCGATCGCGGTGAGCCGGTCGACCTGCTCCTGGGTCAGCATCCCGAGCGAGCACGCCACCTGGATGTCCACGGCCTCGCGGATCGCCTTGACGGCCGCCTCGACCTGGGCCATCAGCTTCTCGTCCGGCCCTCGTACGGCCGCGACGATGCAGAACTCCGTCGCACCCGTGGCGGCGGTCTCGACGGCCGCCTTGACCAGCGACGGGATGTCCAGCCAGGCCGCCCGCACGGGCGAGGCGAACAGCCCGGACTGCGAGCAGAAGTGGCGGTCCTCGGGGCAGCCGCCGGTCTTGAGGCTGACGATGCCCTCGACCTCCACCTCCGGGCCGCAGTGCCGCATGCGCACCTCATGGGCGAGCTGCAGCACCTCGGGCAGCGCATCGTCCGCTAGCGACAGGCAGGCGAGCGCCTGCTCCTCGGTCAGCCCCTCCCCGCGCTCCAGGACCTGCTCCCGCAGGTGGTCCAGGAGCCCGGCATGACGATCGAGGCGTGGCCGAGTCGATCCTGGATGGCCTTCACCGGGACCCCCGCGGCGATGAGCATCGCGACGTGGCTGTGCCGAAGGTCGTGGAAGCGGGGCGCCGGCTCGAGGTCCGCGGACTGGATCGCCGGACGCCACGTCCGGTGGGAGAAGTTGCTCCGCCGTAGCGACTCGCCGCCCGGGCTCGGGAAGACCAGCTCTGTCGTGGCGTGGGTCAGCTGTTCGGCCAGGGTGTCGACGAGCAGCGGGGACAGTGAGATCGTTCGTCGCGACCCGCGGGTCTTGGGCTCGCCGAAGCTGAGCTGGCCGTTGAGGTCGACCAGGGTGCGGTCGACGAAGAGCCGGCCGTGGCGCAGGTCGACCGCCGCCGGGCTCAGGCCGGTCAGCTCGCCCCAGCGCAGGCCGGTCCCGGCTGCGGTGATCACGAGTTGTCGGTGGTGCGGGTCGATCGCCTCGGCAAGGACGGCGATCTGCTCCGGTGACAGGAACGTCTGCGGCGGTGGCGACGAGCGCGGCAGGCTGGTGCGCCGGCACGGGTTGTGCAGCAGCAGTCCCTCGTCGACGGCGTCGGACAGCATCGTCGAGTGCAGGGCGTGCACGTGCCGGACGGTCGCGGGCGCGCGGCGGGTCGCGAGCGCGGCGATGAACGCCCGGACGCGCAGCGGGCTGATCTCCCGCAGGGGGACCGGCCCGAACTCCGGTTGCAAGTGGATCGCGTAGCGGCCGCGGTCGCTGGCGGCGGTGGTCGGCCGGACGAGCCGGCCGGCGAACCACTGCTTGGCCCAGTCCGCGAACGGCATCGCGCCGCCGCGCGGGTCTACGCACTGCCCGCGGGCCCGGTCGGTGGCCTCGGCGGTCAGCCACGCCTGTGGCCTCGGCCCGACGGTCGAAGCTCCGCGAGCGACGGCGGCCGTCGTCGTCGCGGTACACCGCGCGCACCCGGCCGGAGTCGAGCTTCTCCAGCCAGCTCACGTCCCGCACCTGTCCCTGCGCGCAGGCTGAGCGCGCTACGGCCGCGACAGCCGGTCGCGACGCAAGCTGTGGACAACTGCCGGTCGCGCGGCCTGGAACGGCCGAGCGTGGTCAGCATGGGGCAGAGCTGCCCCAGGCCGGTCTGAGAAGGCGGAGTTCTGCCCCACGTGTGCCCCATGATCTTGAAATCTGGGGCTCCGCGATCATGTGATCAGGGTCGACACTGCCCCTGACCTGCGACTTTCGTGGGGTGAGTGACGGGGCTCGAACCCGCGACAACCGGGATCACAACCCGGTGCTCTACCAGCTGAGCTACACCCACCATGGTGCGGCCGAGAGCATACCGAAGCTCAGTCGGCGACCTTGTCCTCGTCGGCAGGCAGGCCCTCGCCGCTGACCTGCGCCGAGATCTGGGCGGCTTCCTCGGACGTCGGGCCGGGCTGCGGCACGAACATCGCCGCCCGGTAGTACTTCAGCTCCTGGACCGACTCCAGGATGTCGGCCAGCGCGCGGTGACCGCCGCCCTTCTTGGGGGCGTTGAAGTAGACGCGGGGGTACCAGCGGCGGGCCAGCTCCTTGATCGAGCTCACGTCCACCATCCGGTAGTGCAGGTGCGCGTCGAGCGCTGGCATGTCGCGGGTGAGGAAGCCGCGGTCGGTGCCGATCGAGTTGCCGCACAGGGGCGCCTTCTTCGGCTCCGGCACCCACTCCTTGACGTACGCCAGGACCAGCTGCTCGGCCTCCTGCAGCGTCACCGTCGACGCGAGCACCTCGTCGGTCAGCCCGGAGGAGGCGTGCATCTCACGCACGACGTCCGGCATCCGCGACATCTGCTCCTCGCTGGCCCCGATCACGACGTCGACGCCCTCGCCCAGGACGTTCAGCTCGGAGTCGGTGACCAAAGCGGCGACCTCCACGAGCAGGTCGGAGCCGAGGTCGAGCCCGGTCATCTCGCAGTCGATCCACACCAGCCGGTCGCTCATGCGGGCAGGCTACGTGGCTGGGCAGGCTCGTCGCTGACATGCTCGGCCTCATGCGCTGGCACCGGTTCGCCGTCCTCTTCGCGCTCGCGGGGTGCGCGAGCGGGCCCAGCTGCACCCTGATCGGCTGTGCGTCGCAGCTGACGGTGCGGCTGCCAGCCGGGACGACCGCGGGCACCGCCTGCGTCGCCGGCGTGTGCACCTCCGAGGTGGTGGAGGGTGCGCTGCTCGTGCCGCTCGGCCGCCGCGCCGACGGTGACACCGCCCAGGTGACGGTGACGCTCGGCGCGAGGACGTACGCGGGGGAGGTCGCGCTGCAGCGGACGCGCCCCAACGGCGACGCCTGCCCGCCGGTGTGCGTGAACGGGACGGCGGCCCTGGACGGCGAGCGGGTCGTCACGGCTTAGGGTCCGCGGCATGAGCAGCGCGAAGGCAGCAGAGTTGGGCAAGGCCTACGACATCGAGGGCCCGGCGCTGGAGCTCGGGTCGGTCGTCGTGGACGGCGAGCCGCACCCCGAGGCGCGGATCCGGATGCCCCTGTCGATGCTCAACCGGCACGGGCTCGTGGCCGGCGCGACCGGCACCGGCAAGACCAAGACGCTGCAGCTCATGGCCGAGCAGCTGTCCGCAGCGGGCGTGCCGGTCTTCCTCGCCGACATCAAGGGCGATGTCTCCGGCGTGGCTGCTCCCGGCGAGGCCAGCGACCGCGTGACCAAGCGCGCGGAGCAGACGGCGACGGCGTGGGAGGCCACCGGGTACCCGGCCGAGTTCCTCGCGCTCGGCGGCCTCGGCAACGGCATCCCGGTCCGCGCCACGATGACCTCCTTCGGCCCGGTGCTGCTGTCGAAGGTGCTGGGGCTCAACGACACCCAGGAGTCCAGCCTCGGGCTGGTCTTCCACTTCGCGGACAAGAACGGCCTGACGCTGCTCGACCTCAAGGACCTGCGCGCGGTCATCCACCACCTGGTCAGCGACGAGGGCAAGGCCGACCTCACGTCGCTCGGCGGGCTGTCCACCGCCACCGCGGGCGTGATCCTGCGCGAGCTGATCGGGCTGGAGGACCAGGGCGGCGACGTCTTCTTCGGTGAGCCGGAGTTCGACACCGCCGACCTGCTGCGCACGGCCGCCGACGGGCGCGGGGTCCTGTCGGTGATGGGCCTGGCCTCGGTCCAGGACAAGCCGAAGCTGTTCAGCACCTTCCTCATGTGGATGCTCGCGGACCTGTTCCACGACCTGCCCGAGGTCGGCGACGTGGACAAGCCCAAGCTCGTCTTCTTCTTCGACGAGGCGCACCTGCTGTTCGACGATGCGAGCGAGGCCTTCCTCGACGCGATCGCGCGCACGGTGCGGCTCATCCGGTCCAAGGGCGTCGGCGTCTTCTTCGTGACCCAGACGCCGAAGGACGTGCCGTCGGAAGTCCTCGCGCAGCTGGGCAACCGGGTGCAGCACGCGCTGCGTGCGTTCACGCCCGACGACGCCAAGGCGCTCAAGGCGACCGTCGGCACGTTCCCTGCGAGCAAGGTCTACGACCTCACGGAGCTGCTCACCTCGATGGGCATCGGCGAGGCCGCCGTGACGATCCTGTCCGAGCGAGGTGCGCCCACCCCCGTCGCGTGGACCATGCTGCGGCCGCCGACGTCGCTGATGGCCCAGCTCGACCCGGCGGTGCAGACGCAGATGGTGGCGGCGTCCGAGCTGCGGGACGACTACAGCGCGGTCGTCGACCGGGAGTCGGCGTACGAGATGCTCGCCGCCAAGCTCGCCCCTGAGCCGGAGGCCGCACCCGCACCCGCGCCCGAGCCCGGGGACGCCGCCGAGCCGCCGCGCCGCCGGGCTGCGCCGCGCGAGGAGAAGAGCACGGTCGAGGAGGTGCTCGGCTCACGGGCCTTCCGCAGCTTCGCGTCCACGGCCGGGCGCGAGATCGCGCGCTCGCTGTTCGGGACGGCGCCGCGCCGCCGGCGCAGCACGCGCCGCCGCCGCTAGCCGACACCCGCCGCACCGGCCGAGCGCTTGACGGGCTGCTCCTTACTCGGTATGCATACCGAGTAACAGAAGGAAGTGGAGCCATGTCGGTGAAGCACGGGCTGCTGGCCCTGCTCTGCGAAGGACCGCGCTACGGCTATGAGCTGAAGTCGGCGTTCGAGGCGCGCACCGGGACGACCTGGCCGCTCAACGTCGGGCAGGTCTACACGACGCTGGCGCGGCTGGAGCGCGACGGCCTGGTCGCCCGCGACGGCGAGGACCCCGAAGGCCACGCGCTGTACCGCGTCACCGCCACCGGCACCCGCGAGGTGGAGGATTGGTGGAGCCAGGCGGTGGAGCGCGAGGCCCCGCCCCGCGACGAGCTGGCCATCAAGCTCGCCCTCGCCGTCGGGCTGCCCGGCGTCGACGCGCGTGACGTGCTGCAGCGCCAGCGGACCGCCACGGTCCGCGCCCTGCAGACGCACACCCGTAAGAAGAAGGCTCTTCCCGCCGGCGACACCGCCGCTTCCCTCGTCCTCGATGCCCTGGTGTTCGCCGCCGAGGCCGAGGTCCGCTGGCTCGACCACTGCGAGGCCCGGCTGTCCCGGGCCCGGAACGGAGCACGATGACCACGCCCGTCCTCGAGCTGCGCGGCGCCGCCCGCGTCCACGGCAGCGGCACCACCGCCGTCCACGCGCTGCGTGGCGTCGACCTGCAGGTGGCGGCGGGGGAGCTCGTCGCCGTCATGGGCCCCTCCGGGTCCGGCAAGTCCACTCTGCTCGCGATCGCCGGCGGCCTGGACACCGCCACCTCTGGTGAGGTCCTGGTCGAGGGCGTGCCGCTGTCCGGGCTGGACGGCTCCGGGCTCGCCCAGCTGCGCCGGCGCGCGGTCGGCTACGTCTTCCAGGAGCTCAACCTGCTGCCTGCGCTGACCGCGGTGGAGAACGTCGCGCTGCCGCTCGAGCTTGACGGCACGCGCGCCCGCGACGCCCGTACTGCGGCGCTGCGGGTGCTCGACGAGCTCGGGATGAGCGGGCTGGCCGGGCGGTTCCCCGACGACCTGTCCGGCGGTGAGCAGCAGCGCGTGGCCATCGCCCGCGCCCTCGTGGGGGAGCGCCGGCTGGTGCTCGCCGACGAGCCGACCGGCGCACTGGACTCGGTGACCGGGGAAGGTGTGCTCGAGCTGCTCCGGGGGCGCTGCGACGCCGGCGCTGCCTGCGTGCTGGTCACGCACGAGGCGCGGCTCGCCGGCTGGGCCGACCGGGTGGTGTTCCTGCGCGACGGACTGGTCGTCGACGAGGCGCGCGCGGAGGTGCTGGCATGACCGGGCCGACCCGGCAGGCGGAGCTGGCGGCATGAGCGGCTGGTCTCCCGCGCTGCGCATCGCCCGGCGAGAGCTGCTGCAGGCCAAGGGCCGCACCCTGCTGGTGCTGCTGATGGTGCTGCTGCCCGTGCTCGCGGTCAGCGCCATGTCGACGCTGCTGCGCAGCTCCGAGATCGACCCGGTCGAGGGGCTGCCCGGCAGCCTCGGCACAGCGCAGGCGCGCGTCGAGGTCGGCAGCGGGCGGGTCGAGCAGGACCCCTTCCTGCGCAGCGTCGCGCAGTACGAGGGCGGCCCGCGCGCCACGGCGGCCCAGCTGCAGGAGGTGCTGCCACCGGGGTCGCGCCTGCTGGAGGTACGCGAGTTCCCAGAGCAGGCGGCCCTTCGCATCGACGGACGTCGGGTGCGGGTGACGCCGATCGGCATCGACCTCACCGACCCCGAGCGCAACGGCCCCTACCCGGTGCTCGAGGGGCGCGCGCCGACCCTTCCGACGGAGGTCGCGGTCAGCCCGGACCTGCTCGAGGTCGGCGTGCGCATCGGCCGGGACGTCGACCTCGGCACCGGCCCGCTGCGCGTCACCGGGACCGTCGGTGCGCCGCGCGACTACGGCTTCGGGCGGACCGTCTACGCCCTGCCGGACGCGCTCGGGCTGCAGTCCGTCCCGGCGGCCCGGTACTGGGTCAGCGGTCCGCCGGTGACGTGGCAGGACGTGCTGGAGCTCAACGCGATCGGCGGCACCGTGCTGTCGCGCGCCGTCGTGCTCGACCCGCCGGACGTCGCCGCACCGCAGGGCTACTCGGACGGCCGCGAGGAGACGATCGCGGTGATCGCTCTGATCGCCGTCATGGCCGTGCTGGAGGTGGTCCTGCTCGCCGGTCCAGCGTTCGCCGTCGGGGCGCGGCGACAGCGCCGGCAGCTCGCCCTGCTCGCCGCGACCGGAGGCGAGCCGGCGCACGTGCGCCGGGCCGTGCTGGCGCAGGGACTGCTCGTCGGGGTCGTGGCCGCGGCGCTCGGCGTCCCCCTCGGCGTCGCCACCGCCGCGCTGCTGCGCGCTCCGCTGGAGCGGTACGGCAACGCGACCTTCGGGCCGTTCGACCTCGCGCCGCTCGACCTGCTGCTCGTGGGGCTGCTCGGCGCCGGCACCGCACTCCTGGCTGCCCTGGTGCCGGCCGTCGTGATCGCTCGCCAGCCGGTCGTCGCCGCGCTGCAGGGACGCCGCGTCACGTCGGCGCCCGCTGCCCGTCCGGCGGTGCTGGGCCTGGTGCTGCTGACGATCGGCGTCCTCATGACGCTGGCTGCGGTGGACGAGACCTGGCAGCAGAACAGCTACAGCGAGCTCGGCGTGGCGGCTGCGGCCCTCCCGACGGTGCTCGGCGCGGTGCTGCTCGCCCCCGCTGCCCTCTCGCTGGTCGGCCGCCTCGCCGGCCGCTTCCCGCTGGCGCTGCGCTTCGCGGTGAGGGACGCCGACCGGCAGCGAGGGCGAACCGCTCCGGCGGTCGCGGCCATCGCGGCGACCGTCGCCGGCGTCGTCGCGCTCGGCACCGCCGCGAGCAGCGACGCCGCGGAGAACCGCCGTACCTACACGCCCTCTGGGCCCCCCGGCGTCGGTGTCGTCACGTCGTACGGCCCGGCGCCGGAGTGGAGCGCGCTGGAGCGGGCGGCGCGCGGCGCGCTGCCGGGGAAGCAGGTGCAGAGCGTGCGCGGGCTGCCGGGGTCGTACGGCCCCCGCCCCGCCGGCTACACGGACGTGCAGCTCTGCCGCGCGTCCGAGCGGCCCGAGGACGGTCGCTGCTTCGAGCTGATGAGCAACTACTCCTCCGGCTACGGCAGCGACCTGCTGGTGGGTGAGACGGCCGCGCAGGTGCTCGGCCCGCAGCTCGGCCCCGGCGGCAGCGGGGTCGTCGAGCGCGCGCTGCAGGCAGGGCAGGTCGCGGTGGCGAGCCCGGTGCTCGAGCCCGGCGAGCGGGTCGAGCTGCGGCTGACCCGCTACACGCTCGGCGAGGGCAACGTCGAGCGTGCCCAGGTCGTGACGACGGTGGTCGCGACCGCGGTCCGGCTCCCGGTGACCGGCCAGACGGCGGCAGCCCGGGCGGTCCTGCCGGAGCAGGTCGCCGCCCAGCTCGGGGAGCCGCAGACCGTCGCGCTCGCGGTCGGCGCTGATCTCAGCCGGGCGGAGGAGTCGCGGCTCGAGACGGCGGCGCGTGCGCTGGACGACGGCGTCGACGTTCGGGTGGAGCGCGGCTACTCCGAGAGCGGCGACCGCACCGTCCTGCTGGTGCTGTCCCTGGTCGCCGCCCTGCTCGTGCTCGCCGGCACCCTGGCCGCCACCTCGCTGGCGCTGACGGAGGCCCGACCGGACCTCGTCACCCTCGGCCAGGTCGGTGCGCGCCCGCGCACCCGCCGTGCGGTCGCAGCCGGGTACGCGCTGGTGCTCGGCGTCGTCGGCGCCGCGCTCGGCATCGCGGCGGGTCTGGTGCCGGGCATCGCGGCGGCGGTGCCGCTGACCCGCGGGTACAGCAGCAGCAGCGGCTTCCTCACCCCAGCGCCGGCGCCGGGCGACTTCGTCGTGGACATCCCGTGGTCGCTGCTGCTGCTCCTGCTGGTGGTGCTGCCGCTGGTCGCCGCGGCCGTCGCGGCGGCGTCCGCCCGCGGCCGGGTCGACGGACCTCGACGGGTGGTCGCATGACGCCGGCCGTCCGGGAGCGGGCGCGGAGGCTGGCCCAGGTGCGGCGCGAGCTGATCGTCGCGACCCGCCGCAGCGAGCGCGAGGACGTCGCTCCGCCGGAACCGTCCGGAAACACGCAGGTCGCCTGACGGAAACCGCCGGTCCCTAGCGTCGGCTGCACGCCACGGACACCCCGGAGGACCCCATGACGCACGCGGCCGCGCACCAGCTCCACCCCCGCCCACCCGGCGACTTCGTGAACCGCGCTGCCGAGGCCGGGGTCGAGGTCACCAGCCCGCTCAGCATGGGCGGCCTCGTCGTCGACCTCAGCGCGTACGCCGTCACCCTCGACGGGACGACGCTCGACCTCTCGCCGCGGCAGGTGGAGCTGCTCGCGCTGTTCCTGTCTGGTCCGGGACGCGTGTGGAGCCGCGAGCAGCTGCACTGGGTGTGCTGGGGCGACACCAGCCCGTCCCGCCGGGTCGACGTGCAGCTGTGCCGGCTGCGCGCCCGCACCGGGCTGGACCTGTTCCGCAACGTGCGCGACCGCGGCTGGGCGCTGCGCCCGGTCGCCTGACGCCGCTCACCCCTTCAGGACCTCCAGGGCGGCCGCCTTGCCGGAGCTCCCCGCGATCCCGCCCACGGGCGCCGTCGACGCGCCGCAGGTGAACAGCCCCGCGACTCCCGGCACCCGGTGTCCGGCGAGCCGCCGCGTCGGCCGCAGGAAGGCGAGCTGGTCCAGGCTGATGTCCAGCTGCATCGGATGCGCACCAGGCCATCTCAGCTCCTGAGCCATCAGCATCGGAGTGCGCACGACCCGTGCCCGGATGCTGTCCCGGAAGCCCGGCGCGTGCTGCTCCACCTGCTCCACCATCGCGTCAGCGAACGCCTCCGCCTGCGACTCCCAGCCTCCGCGCAGGTCGTACGGCGCGCTCGGGCAGGCGAGGTAGACCGTGTGCCGGCCTTCCGGTGCCAGGCCGTCGTCGTAGGTCGACGGCGTGAAGCAGTACGTCGGCGGCTGCTCCGGCAGCCGGCGGTCCTCCGCGGCGAGGAACCCCTGGCGCAGCTGCTCGACGGTGTCGACGTGCGACTGCAGTCCGGCCCAGTCGCCCGGACGCGCACCGGGGTAGGGCGGCAGCCGGTCGGTGGACAGGTGCACGACGAGCTGGACGGCATTGCCGCGGTGGGCGCTGGCCAGGTCGCGTCCGTCGCGTCCGGACAGCGGCGGGTCGAGCAGCTGGAGCAGCGCGGTCTGCACGTCGACCGCCGTGACGACCGCCTCCGCCTGGAGGCGGGTGCCGTCCTCGAGCTCGACCGCGCGCGCCCGCCCGTCGCGCGCGTCTATCCGGGCAACCGGGTTGCCGGTGCGCAGCTCCCCGCCCCACCCTTCGAGCCGTCGGACCAGCGCGTCGGTGAGTGCCTGCGAACCGCCGCGCGGGTGCCACTGCCCGAACAGGTGGTAGGCCGCCTGCCAGAAGACGTAGAAGGAGCCGCCCGCGGTGTGCGGGCCGGCAGAGGAGTGGCTGGCGAAGGCCGCGATCGGCGCGCGGGTCAGCTCGCTCGGCAGGGTGCGCTCCAGCAGAGCGCCGTACGGCGTCACCAGGTCGCGCGCGAGCCCGATCGGGCCGCCGGCGCGCCGCAGGCCCTGCGCGAGCGGGACCAGCTTGTCGCGCAGGCCCTTGACGACTCCGCCCGGGGTGCTGCCGCTCTCCAGCCCGGTGACGGCCGTCTGCACCAGCGGGACGGCGCGGTGCATGAGGGCGCGGTACGCCTCGGCCTCCGCCCGGTCGTGCTCGGCGATCGAGGCGGCCGTCTGCTCGATGCTCCGGTGGAAGCGCACGATGCGGCCGTCGCGGAACACCCCGGTGGCGAACGGCTCCATCGGGACGTACTCCAGGCCGGTGCCCGCGAGGTCCAGCTCCGCGGGGATGCGGGTCATGTTGATGATGTTGTGCGCGGCGGCGTGCGTGTTGAAGCGGTGACCCGGGATCGTCTCGTCGGTACGGCAGCCGCCGCCGGCCTTGTCCGCCGCCTCGAGGACGACGACCCGGCGGCCGGCGCGGGCGAGGTAGCAGGCGGCGACCAGCCCGTTGTGCCCGCCGCCGACCACGACGACCGTCATGCCCGGTGCTGCGTGCGCCCGGCAGGATTCGAACCTGCGACCAAGTGCTTAGAAGGCACCTGCTCTATCCCCTGAGCTACGGGCGCGTCGTGCCGGACGAGTCTGCCCGACCGGCGTCCAGCTCCGCGAGGAACACGAGCACCCGCTGCCGGAGCAGGGTGGCGGCGGCCTCGTCGTGCTCGGCCAGGCTCCGGTCGGAGAACAGGTGCGCGCTGCCCGGGTAGAGGAACAGCTCGACCTCCGGTGCCGCAGCGACGAGCTCGCGCGCGTCGGGGACGTCGCCCCAGTCGTCGTCCTCCATGACGTGGATCTGACCCCGCAGGCCGTCCGGCCACGTGCCGCCGAACTCGCTCAGCGGTATGGCGGAGTGCAGCAGCAGCGCGCCGCGTGCACCGGGCCGCGTCATGGCGAGCTTCTGCGCCGGCATGCAGCCCATCGAGAAGCCGACGTAGACCAGGTCGGCCGGCAGGTCCTGCGCCAGCTGCTCACCGCGCTCCTGCAGCACGGCGAAACCGAGGGACCGGGCGTGGGCTACCCCTTCGTCGACCGTCCCGAAGGTGGCGCCGTCGTAGAGGTCGTGCGCGTGCACGACGTGCCCCGCCGCCCGCACGTCGTCGGCGAACGCCTGCACACCCGCGGTGAAGCCCTGGGCGTGGTGGAACAGCAGGATCTCGGCCATGCGGCAGACCCTAGGCGCAGGCAGCTCGTCCGGTCAGGAGGCCGGGAGCTCCATGGCTGCCGTGCGCTGCAGCGGTACCAGCCGGAGCGCCGAGGGCACGGCGCACACGTGGCAGCGGCCGGAGCGGGCGCAGCGGTGACACCCGTCGCCGCTGCAGATCCAACACTCCTCGGACCCCAGGCAGCCCGCGCACGCAGGGCTGGCCTGCCGCTCCGGCGTCATCCGGACACAGTGGCGGCCGGCGGGCGTCCGCGTCCATGGCCACGCAGGACGGTGGGCGGCTTCCGCGCGGGCTGTTCGTCCTGGTCACGACAGGCCGATTCACCTGGTCCGTCCACAGGACGGGCTCGTCCACATCCGTCGGCAGACCGTCCCGCCGGCGCGCCGGCGGCGGCACCGTCCTGGAGCACCGGCGGACCTGCCGCCGGCTGATCCCGGAGGTCCCCGTGCACGAGCCCGTCATCACCGTCGTCGGCAACGTCGGTGCCCCGCCCCGTACCCGCGTCGTCGCCGGCGGCTCCGTCGTCACCGACTTCCGCATCGCCTCCACGCCGCGCAAGGTGGACAAGGCCACCGGCGCGTGGAGCGACGGCGAGACGATCTGGTTCGGCGTCAGCTGCTGGCGTCTGCTCGCGGAGAACGTCGCCGCCTCGGTCAAGACCGGCGACCGGGTGGTGGTCACCGGGCGGCTGCTCGCGCACAGCTGGAAGAACGAGCAGGGGGAGGACCGCAGCGGCCTGGAGATCGACGCGCAGGCGGTCGGCTTCGACCTGTCCCGCGGCAAGGCCGTGCAGGAGCGCAGCACGCCGCTGGCCGTCACCACCGATCCCGGCGCCCGCCCCGCGGAGGAGCCGGTCGAGGAGGTGGACGAGGACGACGTGTCCCTCGGCGCGCCTGTCGGGGCGGCGGCCTGAGCGGGCACGCCCCTCGCGGCGAAGGCCGCACGCGCTCAGGCCTGGAGGGGCTCGGGACCGCACGCCGGGCAGGATGACGAGGAACTCGTCGCCACCCAGCGGCCGACCGTGTCGTCAGGCCGGACGGCGCTGGGTGATGCGCCTGCCTACCTCGCGGATGTAGGCGTCGCCGACCGCGTGTCCGGCAGCTGATCCTGGAGATCACGGAGACGGCGTTGGCCGCGGACACGGCCGGGGCGGCGGCACAGCTGAACGCGCTGCGTCGCCGCGGTGTGGAGGTGCCCATCGACAGCGACGGTGCCGGCTACTCCTCCTTCGGACAGCTCGCCGAGCTGCCGGCCGAGGTGCTCAAGCTGGACCGCTCGCTGCTGCCGGCCGGCGACGGGTGCCGGGCTCCGAGACGCGGCCATCGCCGAAGCCGTGGTGCAGGTGGCGCAGCGGATGGGATTGCTCGTGCTCGCGGAAGGGGTGGAGACCGAGGCGGAGCTCGCGGCGGTCCGGGCGCTGGGCTGCCCGCTCGCCCAGGGCTACCTGCTCGGCCGGCCCGTGCCGTCGGACCAGGTGCCGCTCGCCTGAGCCCGTCGAGCGGCGTCCCGGTCTCGGCCGCGCGTGCAGGCGCGCCGCCGGTGCGCCCCTCAGTCGGTGCGGGGTGCTGCTGGGTGCTTCTGCGCGTACATGGCGCGGTCGGCGGCAGCGAGCAGGCCGTCCAGGTCGCCCGGCGCACCGGCGGACGCCCCGACGCTCGCGGTGATGGCGACGGTGCCGCCGCTGGGCAGCGGGACCGAGGTGGCGAGCAGCGCCCGGAGCCGCTGCGCGAGCCGGTCCGCGTGCTCGGCGCTGTCGGTGCCCTCGCAGAGGACCACGAACTCGTCCCCGCCGACCCGGGCGATCGTGTCGCTGTCCCTGCACGCGTCGGTGAGGGAGCGGGCGACCGCCCTCAGCACCTCGTCGCCGGCGGCGTGGCCGAACCGGTCGTTCACGGTCTTGAAGGCGTCGATGTCGACGGCGACGACTGCCAGGCCGTGACTCTGCCGTTCCGCGAGCCGCACGGCGTGGGTGAGCCGGTCGTCCAGCAGCCGCCTGTTCGGCAGCCCGGTGAGGTGGTCGTGCAGCGCCTGCTGGCGCAGCTCCTCCTGGAGCGCCACCCGCTCGGTGACGTCCTCGACCAGGCCGACGGCGAAGGCGATGTCCCCGGACGGCCGGCGCACGGCGGACACCGTCAGCGACCCCCAGACGACGGAGCCGTCCTTGCGCAGGTAGCGCTTCTGGATCCGGTAGAGGTCGCGCGAGCCGGCGAGCATCTCGCCGTATAGCGCCAGGTCGGCGTCGACGTCGTCGGGGTGGGTGAAGTCGGCGAAGGTCATGGCGAGCAGCTCGTCCTCGCTGCGACCGAGCATCCTGCAGAACGCCGGGTTCGCCTGGAACGGCCGGGCATCGCTCCCGACCAGGGCGATGCCCAAGCCGGCGTTCTCGACCACCGCCGCGAGCACGGCGGCCGCTGCCTCCGCGGTCGTGTCGAGCCGCCGTCCGCCGTCGCTCACGCCCGGATAGTAGAGCCGGGCATCACGGCAGAGGCAGCCGCGGCCTGGCGTGTCCGTGACGGGCGCCCGCCACGCGCTGCCCGCCGGACGCAGCAGCTGCGACCGTCCCAGCCCCACAGCGGGGGCGCTCGGAGCCGAAGGCGTCGGACCCTGCTCCCGTAGGCTCGACCCCATGCCGCAGTTCATCTACTCGATGCAGAAGGTCCGCAAAGCCGTCGGAGACAAGGTGATCCTCGACGACGTGACGCTCGCGTTCTACCCCGGCGCCAAGATCGGGGTCCTCGGGCCGAACGGCGCCGGGAAGTCGACCGTCCTGAAGATGATGGCCGGCCTCGACCAGCCGTCCAACGGAGACGCGAAGCTCACGCCTGGCTACAGCGTCGGCATCCTCATGCAGGAGCCGGTCCTCGACGAGACCAAGAACGTCCTCGAGAACGTCCAGGAGGGCGTGAAGGGCATCCGCGACGTCATGCTCCGCTACGAGGAGCTCAACGAGAAGATGGGCGCGCCCGACGCGGACTTCGAGAAGATCCTCGAGGAGCAGGAGCCGCTCATCGCGCAGATCGAGGCGGCCAACGCCTGGGAGCTCGACAGCATGATCGAGCAGGCGATGGACGCGCTGCGGCTGCCGCCCGGCGACGCCGACGTCAGCGTGCTGTCCGGCGGCGAGAAGCGTCGGGTGGCGCTGTGCAAGCTGCTGCTCGAAGCGCCCGACCTGCTGCTGCTCGACGAGCCCACCAACCACCTCGACGCCGAGTCCGTGCTCTGGCTGGAGAAGCACCTCGCGCAGTACGCCGGCGCCGTGCTCGCCGTGACCCACGACCGGTACTTCCTGGACAACGTCGCCGAGTGGATCCTCGAGCTCGACCGCGGCCGCGCCTACCCGTACGAGGGCAACTACTCCACCTACCTGGAGAAGAAGCAGGAGCGCCTGGCGGTCCAGGGCAAGAAGGACGCCAAGCTCTCCAAGCGCCTCAAGGAAGAGCTCGAGTGGGTCCGGCAGAACGCCAAGGGCCGGCAGACCAAGAGCAAGAGCCGCCTGGCGCGGTACGAGGAGATGGCCGCCGAGGCCGAGAAGAACCGCAAGCTGGACTTCG
>JAOPWK010000203.1 GCA_025965735.1 Frankiales bacterium | reverse complement strand
ACATCAGCGGCGCGGGCGTCACGAAGCACGCGGACGACGTCCCGAACGCCCAGCGCTTCATCGAGTGGCTCGCCACCAAGGGGCAGTCGCTGTTCGTCGACGGCAACGTCGAGTACCCCGTGAACCGCTCGGTGCAGCCGGTACAGGTGCTGCGCGACCTGGGTGAGTTCAAGCGCGACGAGCTGAACGTCGGCACCCTCGGTGACGACAACGCCGCGGCCGTCCAGCTGCTGACGGACGTCGGCTACACGTGACCTCGGGCGCGGGCCGGCGGGCGTCCAGCGCGGTCGTGCCGGCGGCCGCGCTGCTCGTCCTGCTGCCCGTGCTCGCCGTCACCCTCGGCGTGCTGCAGGCCGGCGCCGCGCCCTGGCAGCGGGTCGCCGGGTCCGGCTGGGAGCCGCTGCTCGGCACCACGCTGGCGCTGCTGGCTCTCGTGCTGATCGGCACGCTCCTGCTGGGTGCCGGCCTGGCCTGGCTCACCACCGCCTACCGCTTCCCGGGGCGCCGGACGCTGCAGTGGCTGCTCGTACTGCCGACCGCGGTGCCGTCGTACATCCTCGGCCTGGTCTGGTCCTCGCTGCTGGCCTACCCGGGGCCGGTGCAGACGACCTGGCGGTCGCTGCTCGGCGACGACGCCCCCTTCCCGCCGGTGCGCACGCTGCCCGTGGCCGCTGCGGTGCTCACGCTGACGCTCTACCCGTACGTCTACCTGCTGGCCAGGGTCGCCTTCCGGGACCAGGCGGCGACGCCGTACGGCGCGGCCCGCACCCTTGGGATGCGCCCCCTGCAGGCCGCGCGCCGCATCGTGCTGCCGCTGGCCCGCCCGTCGCTGGCGGCCGGTGGGCTGCTGGTGGCGCTGGAGGTGCTGAGCGACTTCGCGACGGTGCAGTACTTCGGGGTCGACACGCTGTCGGTCGGCATCTACAAGGTGTGGCGCGGCCAGTTCGACCGGCCGGGGGCGACCGTTCTCGCGCTGCTCGTCCTTGTGCTCGCCCTCGCCCTGCTGGCCGGCGAGCGCCTGCTGCGGCGGGGCGCCCGCTTCAGCTCGACGGTGCGCGACACGACGCCCATGGCCGCGGTCGTCCTGACCGGTGCGCGGGCGTGGGCGGCGACGGCGGCCTGCTCGCTCGTGCTGCTGCTCGCCGTCGGCATCCCGGTCGTGACGCTGCTGCTCTGGTCGACCACCACCGGCATGGGTGACACCGCCGGCTTCCTCACCGCGACCGCCAACAGCGTCCTGCTGGCCGCCCAGGTCGCAGCCGTCGTCGTCGTGCTCTCGCTGCTGCTCGTGCACGCTGCCCGCGTCGACCCGCGCCGCCGCGTGCAGCTCGGCGTGCAGGCGACCGTGTCCGGCTACGCCGTGCCGGGACCGGTGCTGGCCATCGGCGCCCTGCTCGCGCTGGCCGGCGCCCGGACGCTGCTGGACCGGCTCGGCCTGCCCGGCGGCGGCGGCCTGGTCACCGGCTCGGTGCTGGTCCTGGTCGTCGTCTACACCGCGCGCTTCCTCGCGCTCGGCTACACGACCACGGAGGCCCGCCTGGCCGGCGTCTCCCCTTCGCTCACTGCGGCCGCGCTGTCGCTGGGGGCCACGCCGCGCCGGGTGCTGACCGGCGTCCACCTGCCGCTGGCCCGCTCCGGCATCGCGGTGGCCGCCGCCCTGGTCGCGGTCGACGCGCTCAAGGAGCTGCCGATCGTGCTGCTGCTGCGGCCCTTCGGCTTCGACACCCTCTCGGTGCGGGTGTGGCAGCTGGCCGCCGACTCCCGCTACGAGATGGCAGGGCTGCCTGCGCTGGCCATCGTCACGGTTGCGATGATCCCCGTCGTGCTCCTGTTCCGCGGCGACGACGACGCGCAGCTCGCCGACGATGCGGTCGACGTGCTGCCCGCCGCGGACCCGGCCGGCGAGCCGGAGCTGGCAGGGGTGGCGCGATGAGCGCCGTGGAGCTGGCCGGCGTCACCAAGCGCTACGGCCGCACGACCGCACTGGACGACGTGAGCCTGTCCGTGCGCGACGGCGAGCTGGTGGCGCTCGTGGGCCCGAGCGGCTGCGGCAAGTCCACCTTGCTCATGCTCGTCGCCGGTCTGCTGGAGCCCGACGCCGGCACCGTGTCCGTCGGCGGCCGGGTCGTGGCCGGACCGGGTGCGTGGGTGCCGCCGGAGCAGCGCCGCGTGGGCGTCGTCTTCCAGGACGCCGCGCTGTTCCCGCACCTGCGGGTGGAGGACAACGTCGCCTTCGGCCTGCCGCGCGGCCGCGCCTCGCAGGCGGCGCGCGTCGCCGAGCTGCTCGCGCTGGTCGACCTTCCGGACCTCGGGCGGCGCTACCCGCACGAGCTGTCCGGCGGGCAGCAGCAGCGGGTCGCCCTCGCCCGAGCGCTCGCGCCGCAGCCAGCCGTGGTGCTCTTCGACGAGGCCTTCGGCAACCTGGACAGCGGCCTGCGCAGCACCGTGCGCGACGCCACCGTCGCCGCCCTGCGGGAGACCGGCGCCGCCGGCGTGTTCGTCACCCACGACCAGTCCGAGGCGCTCGCGGTGGGCGAGCGGGTGGCCGTCATGCGCGCCGGCCGCTTCGAGCACGTCGCCGAGCCGGCGCAGGCCTTCCACGCGCCGGCCACCCGCTTCTCCGCCACCCTGCTCGGCGAGGCCGACTTCCTACCCGGCCGGCAGGACGGCGCCGTCGTCGACACCGAGGTCGGCCGGCTCGCCGTCACCCCCGAGGGCGCGGGTGACGTCGAGGTGATGCTGCGCCCGCACGAGGTGGTCTTCTCGGCCGACGCGTCCGGCACGGCGAAGGTGCTGCGCCGGGAGTTCCGCGGGGCGTCGTACGTCTACACGCTGGTGCTGCCCTCGGGAGCCCAGGTCCGGTCGATCCAGCCGCACACCGTCGACGTCGCACCCGGCTCGTCCGTCGCGGTGGGCGTCGAGGCCGGCCACCCGGTCCGGTCGTTCCCGCGCGGGGCCTGACGCCGGCTCAGGCCAGCGCGACCAGGTCGGCGAAGTCGTCGCTCCAGTTGTCCTCGACGCCGTCCGGCAGCAGCAGCACCTTCTCGGGCTGCAGCGCGACGACCGCGCCCTCGTCGTGCGTCACCAGCACCACGGCCCCCTTGTAGGCGGCGAGCGCGCCGAGGACCTCCTCGCGGCTGGCCGGGTCGAGGTTGTTGGTCGGCTCGTCGAGCAGCAGGACGTTCGCGCCGCTGACGACCAGCGTCGCCAGCGCGAGACGGGTCTTCTCGCCGCCGGACAGCGTCCCGGCCTTCTGGTGCACCACGTCGCCGCTGAACAGGAACGAGCCGAGGACCCGGCGCGCCTCGGGCTCGGCGAGGTCAGGGCTCGAGGTGCGCATGTTCTCGAGCACCGTGCGGTCGGTGTCCAGCGTGTCGTGCTCCTGCGCGTAGTAGCCCAGGCGCAGGCCGTGCCCCGGCAGGACCGCGCCGGTGTCGGGGAGCTCGGTGCCGGACAGCACGCGGAGCAGCGTCGTCTTGCCGGCGCCGTTCAGCCCGAGAACGACGACGCGCGCGCCGCGGTCGATAGCGAGGTCGACGCCGGTGAAGATCTCCAGCGAGCCGTAGGACTTGGAGAGGTCGGTCGCCGTCAGCGGGGTCTTGCCGCAGGGCGCCGGCTCGGGGAAGCGCAGCTTGGCCACGCGGTCCTGCGCGCGCTCGCCCTCCAGCCCGGCGAGCAGCTTCTCGGCCCGCTTGAACATGCCCTGCGCGGCCTTGGCCTTGGTGGCCTTGGCGCGCATCTTCTCGGCCTGCGCATTCAGGACGCCGGCGGTCTTCTCGGCGTTGGCCCGCTCCCGCTTGCGGCGCTTCTCGTCGGTCTCGCGCTGCTGCAGGTAGGTCTTCCAGCCGACGTTGTACTGGTCGAGCTCGGCGCGGTTGGCGTCGAGGTGGAAGACCTTGTTGACGACCGCGTCGAGCAGCTCGACGTCGTGGCTGATGACGATGAGACCGCCGGTGTGCTTCTGCAGGAAGCCGCGCAGCCAGGTGATGGAGTCGGCGTCGAGGTGGTTGGTCGGCTCGTCCAGCAGCAGCGTCGTCGCGTCGCTGAACAGGATCCGGGCCAGCTCGATGCGCCGGCGCTGACCGCCGGACAGCGTGCCGAGCTGCTGGCCGAGCGCGCGCTCGGGCAGGCCGAGGTTCGAGCAGATGCGGGCGGCCTCGGCCTCGGCGGCGTAGCCGCCCAGGTTGGTGAAGCGCTCCTCGAGCCGGCCGTAGCGCTCCAGCAGCTCCGCGTCGTCCGGCCGCTCCCCCAGCTCGACCTGCGACTTCTCCAGCTTGCGCATGATCTCGTCGAGCCCCCGCGCGGACAGCACCCGGTCGCGGGCCAGCACGTCGAGGTCGCCGGTGCGCGGGTCCTGCGGCAGGTAGCCGACCGGCGCCGTGTGCGTGATGGACCCGCCGGCCGGCAGCGTCTGCTTGGCCAGCGTCTTGGTGAGGGTGGTCTTGCCGGCGCCGTTGCGGCCGACCAGGCCGATGCGGTCGCCGGGCTGGACGCGGAACGTGACGCCGGACAGCAGCAGGCGCGCACCGGCGCGCAGCTCGACGTCCTGGACGGTGATCATGGTGCTCCTCGGAGGTGACGGACGGGCAGCGGCGACTCGCGCCGGCTCAGTCGGTCGTCAGAGGCACGTGCCCAGCCTACGCCTCACCTGCCTGCGCAGGCGTGAGCGCGGGCGGCGGGTGGCAGGAACCGCTCATGGACTTCAAGGACAGCGCGCGCCTGGACACCTCCCGCGTCAGCACCAGCCGCGGGCGCGGACGGGGCGCGGCGATCGGCGGCGGCGGCCTCGGGATCGTGGGCCTGCTCCTCGCCCTGGTCCTGGGCGTGAACCCGGCCGACCTCGGCGGTGGCGCCGCGACCGGCGGCGGGACCGGCGGCTTCGCGCAGGACACGGCGGTCAGCACCGGCGACCTCCAGCAGTGCCAGACGGGGGCGGACGCTGACGCCGACGAGCAGTGCCGGGTCGTCGGCCTCGACAACAGCCTCACCGACTACTGGACCGGCGCGGTACGCGGGCTCGAGCCGCCCTCGACGCGCATCTTCCAGGGCAGCGTCACCACCGGCTGCGGCCAGGCCACCTCCGCGGTGGGCCCGTTCTACTGCCCGCCGGACCAGGGCATCTTCCTCGACCTCGGCTTCTTCGACGAGCTCGAGACGACCTACGGCGCGCAGGGCGGCGACTTCGCGCAGGCGTACGTGCTGGCGCACGAGTACGGCCACCACGTGCAGAACGTCACCGGCACGAGCGAGCGCTCGCGGCGCCTGCCGGAGCAGACCGGGCCGCAGGGCGCCTCCACCCGGCTGGAGCTGCAGGCCGACTGCTACGCCGGCGTCTGGGCGGCCAACGCGCAGCGCGACGGCTTCCTCACCTTCGACGAGACCGACATCGTGGAGGGACTGTCGGCCGCGGCAGCGGTCGGCGACGACCGCATCCAGGAGGCCTCCCGCGGGCGGGTCGACCCTGAGTCCTGGACGCACGGATCGGCCGAGCAGCGGCAGAAGTGGTTCCGCACCGGGCTGAGCAAGGCCGATCCCCGCGCCTGCGACACCTTCGCCGCGCCCCGGGTCTAGCTCACCAGACGTACTCGGCGAGCAGCAGGAACGTCACCAGCAGGGCCGCCAGCACAGCGAAGGTGGCCCCGAGCCCGAAGACGAACATCCGCTCGTCGGCGTCGAGCGGTCGATCGACCCCCACCAGCCTCGCGGCGGGCGCGGGGGCGGCAGCAGCAGGCGCCAGCGGTGGGTCGGCGGGGGCGGCCTGGCTCGGGATGGTGACGGTGTGCAGGGTGTCCTGGACGCTCATCTTGGCTCCTGGCGTAGGCGGCACGCCGCCCGCCGACGCGGGCTGCCCCACCACCCTCCTCCCCCTGTCGAGCCCCTCCTAGGGACGAAGGTCCCGCCCGTTCAGCGCAGGTCGGTACGCCGGCGCCTCGGCCAGTCCCCGCCGTGCCGCGGTGACAGGTCGTCCGGGCCGCCGTACTTCCCCCGCGGGGTGATGATCGTGCCCGCGCCGCCCTGGAGGATCTCCACCGCGTCCTCCATCCGGCCGATCGCGGCCATGTCGCCGGTGACCTCCACGAAGCGGCAGGCGGCGTCCACCTTCGGCCCCATGGAGCCGGCGGCGAACTCCTCGCGCAGCATCGAGGCCGGCGTCGCGCGCAGCACCGGTTCGGCGTCGGGCGTGCCGTAGCCGCGCACCACGTGCGGCACGTCGGTGAGGATCATCAGCACGTCGGCGTCCAGCGCCTCCGCGAGCACCGAGGTGGTCAGGTCCTTGTCGACGACGGCCTCCACCCCGGACAGCCTGCCGTCGGCGGCGCGGATGACGGGCACGCCACCGCCGCCCGCGCAGACGACGACCGCGCCGCTGCCGAGCAGCAGCCGGATGAGGCGGGTCTCCACGACGCGCTGCGGCCGCGGGGACCCGACGACCCGCCGCCAGTGCTGGCCGTCCTGCTTCACCGTCCAGCCGCGCTCCTGCGCGAGCCGCTTCGCCGTCTGCTCGTCGTACACCTCGCCGATGAGCTTCGTCGGGTTGTCGAACGCGGGATCGGCTGCGGACACGAGGGTCTGGTTGATGATGGCGGCCACCTGGCGGCCGGGCAGCGCGTTCTGAAGGGACTGCAGCAGCCAGTAGCCGATCATCCCCTGGGTCTGCGCGCCGAGGACGTCGAACGGGTACGGCGTCGTCAGGTTCGGGTCCGACGCGCTCTGCAACGCCAGGACGCCGACCTGGGGCCCGTTGCCGTGCGTGAGCACCAGCTCGTGCTCCTGCGCCAGCGGCGCGAGCGCCTCGACGGCCCGCTGCACGTTCGCCGCCTGCACGGACGCGTCCGGCGTCTCCCCTCGGCGCAGCAGCGCGTTGCCGCCCAGCGCCGCGACGATGCGCACGTCAACCGGCCAGGGTCGCGACCAGGACGGCCTTGATGGTGTGCATGCGGTTCTCCGCCTGGTCGAACACGATCGAGTGCTCGCTCTCGAACACCTCGTCGGTGACCTCGAGCGCGTCCATGCCGGTCTTCTGGAAGACGTCCTCCCCGACGACGGTCTCCCGGTCGTGGAACGCCGGCAGGCAGTGCATGAAGCGCACGGCGGGCTTGCCGGTGGCGCGCAGCACGTCCATCGTGACCTGGTAGTCGCGAAGCAGCGCGATGCGCTCGTCCCAGACGTCCTTGGGCTCCCCCATGGAGACCCAGACGTCGGTGTAGACGACGTCCGCGCCGGCCACGCCCTCGGCGACGTCGGAGGTGAGGGTGACGCTGCCGCCGGTCTGCTCCGCGAGCGCGCGTGCCTGCGCCACGACATCGGGCTCGTTCATCAGCCCCTGCGGCCCGACGATCCGCACGTCCATGCCGGACAGCGCGCCGCCGACGAGCAGGCTGTTGCCGACGTTGTTGCGGGCATCGCCGAGGTAGGCGAAGCAGACCCGCTCCGCCTGCACGTGCTCGCGCATCGTCATGACGTCGCACAGCGACTGCGTGGGGTGCCACTCGTCGGTCAGGCCGTTCCAGACGGGCACGCCGCTGTACTGCGCCAGCGTCTCGACCTTGGCCTGCGCCGAACCCCGGTACTCGATGCCGTCGTAGAAGCGGCCGAGCACCCGGGCGGTGTCCTTCATCGACTCCTTGTGACCGATCTGCGAGCCGGTGGGGTCGAGGTAGGTGACGTGCGCGCCCTGGTCGTACGCCGCCACCTCGAAGGCGCAGCGGGTGCGGGTGGAGGTCTTCTCGAAGATCAGCGCGAGGTTCTTCCCGGTCAGCCGCTGCTCCTCGGCGCCCGCCTTCTTCGCCGCCTTGAGCTCGCCGGACAGGCGCAGCAGGTGCTCCCACTCCTCGGGCGTGAAGTCGAGCTCCTTGAGGAAGCTCCGTCCGCGTAGGGCGGTCGTCATGGTGCGTCACCTCTTCCACGGGCTGCCGTCGAGGCGACCTTAGGTCCCGCGGCCTGCCGCGCCGCGCAAGCCGAGCAGGAGCAGCGGCAGGAGTCGGGGCAGCCACGGCGAAATCCCTCCCTCGAGGACCTGCTCGGCTCGGTGGCCCCTCGGCCCCGCGCTCGGTCCCCCGACGGAGAGGACCCCATGAAGGACGCGACCTCCGGCCGCCGCCGCGTGCTGGTGACCGCAGCACTGCTCCTGCTGCCGATCCTCGGCTTGGGCACCGCCCAGGCCGCCGCGCCCAAGAAGGCCCAGAAGGCCCCGTTCTTCGGCAAGGGCAACATCCCGGCGGTCTGCGCCCCCGAGATGCGGGACAAGCTCAAGGACGGGACCGAGAACCCGGACTTCTGGCTGCGCAACACCGAGACGCCGGTCTGCCACCACATGCGCACCGACATGAACGGCCTCGACTCCCCGCAGGTCGACGTCCTCATCATGGTGCCGCTGTCGCCGGCCGCCGAGCGCGACATGCGGATCATGCGGCAGTCCATCGAGATGTGGGAGAACGGGATCGACCACGTCGCCAAGCGACTCAAGCTGGACTGGCTGGCCGACGGGATGGATTTCCACGTCTCCGTCGACTACTTCGACCCGAGCGGCAAGGGCGGCGAGTTCACGACCTACCCGATCGTCGACCCCGAGATCGTCGTCGTGGCCAGCAACCCGGTCGGTGGCATCGGCATCGGCATCGACCCGGTGGACTTCACCGACGACATCGCGAAGGCGGGCTTCGGCACCTCCACCGGCGGCCAGGGCCTGTGCCACGGCATCCCCAACCTCGCCGACGTCGAGGACTGGCAGGCCCTGCCCGGCTTCGACAGCCACCACGAGGCACGCGAGGGCGTCTACAACGAGGACTGCGGCGGCTCCGGCGGCAACATCTGCTTCGCCGTCAACGGGGCGATCGACCCGACGCCGGGCCCGGCGGAGGACCTGTTCTCGCTGTTCGACCTCGTCTCGCACGAGGTCGGCCACTGCCTGAGCATCGGCCACGTCGGCGACGGCGCAGAGGGCTCGTGGGGCGGCCTGGCGAGCAACGACATCATGGCTTACGACACCGACCCGGTCGCGGCGAACAAGTGCGTCTCGAGCCTGGACGTGGAGGCGATCGCGACGCGGATGAGCCGCTACCTCGACCGCAACCGGGACAAGAAGGTGGACGCGAAGGACCACCTGCTGGCCAACGACCAGGTCGGCGACGGCACCGCGCCCTTCCAGGTGCAGCGCCCGCAGGACCACTTCTACGCCAGCGGGACGGGCAGGCCCGGGGACTGCCCGCAGCCCGACCTCGGCCTGCTGCCCGGGCCGCGGACCGACTGGGTGCCCTAGCCCTCCCTGCGCACGACGAAGGCCCCGGACCAGCTGGTCCGGGGCCTTCGTCGTACGGCCAGATCAGACGTTGAAGCCGAGCGCCCGCAGCTGGTCACGACCGTCGTCGGTGATCTTGTCCGGGCCCCACGGCGGCATCCACACCCAGTTGATGCGCACGTCGTCGACCAGCGGCGCGAGAGCGCTGCGCGTCTGGTCCTCGATGACGTCGGTGAGCGGGCAGGCGGCGGAGGTCAGCGTCATGTCCAGCGTGACGGTGTTGTCCTCGTGCACCTGGTTGCCGTAGAGCAGCCCGAGGTCCACCACGTTGATGCCGAGCTCGGGGTCGACGACGTCCTTCATCGCCTCGGTGATGTCGTCCTCGCTGGGGCGCTGCTTCGGGGTGTCCGCGACCGTGGGGGTCTCGAGCACCGTCTCGGCGGGCGTGGTGTCTGTCATGGTGCTGCCTCTCCTGTTGTGACCGCCTGCGCGGTCGCGTCCTTCCACGCCATCCAGCCGAGCAGCGCGCACTTCACCCGGGCCGGGTAGCGGCTCACGCCGGCGAAGGCGATGCCGTCCTCCAGCACGTCCTCGTCCGGCTCGAGCTGCCCCCGGCTCTGCATCAGCGCGAGGAAGGCCTCGCCCGTCTGCAGCGCCTCGTCGACCGGCTTGCCGATGACCAGGTCGGTCATCACCGAGGTGCTGGCCTGGCTGATCGAGCAGCCCTGCCCCTCGTACGAGACGTCCTGCACGAGCCCGCCGGCCACCTTCACGCGCAGCGTCACCTCGTCGCCGCACGTGGGGTTCACGTGGTGGACCTCGACGTCGTACGGGTCGCGCAGCCCCTTGTGGTGCGGGTTGCGGTAGTGGTCCAGGATGATCTCCTGGTACAGGCTCTCGCTCATCGAGACCAGAAACGCTGGACGGTCGTGATGCCTTCCAGCAGAGCGTCGATCTCGCCCTCGGTGTTGTAGAGGTACGACGAGGCGCGCGTGGTGGCGGGGACCCCGTAGCGGCGGCAGACCGGTGCGGCGCAGTGGTGGCCGACGCGCACCGCGATGCCCAGCTCGTCGAGCGACTGGCCGACGTCGTGCGGGTGCACGCCCTCGATGGCGAAGCTGACGGCTGCGCCGCGCAGGTGCATCGAGTCCGGACCGATGACCTGCACGCCGTCGAGCCCGCGGATGCCCTCGATCAGCCGGGCGGTCAGCAGCTGCTCGTGCGCGTGCACGCGCTCCAGGCCGAGGTCGTCGAGGTAGTCGCACGCCGCGGCCAGCGCGACCGCCTGGCTGATGACGGGCGTCCCGGCCTCGAAGCGCTCGGGCGACGGCGCGTAGGTGGAGCCGGCCATCTGCACGACCTCGATCATCGAGCCACCGCCGAGGAAGGGCGGCATGACGTCGAGCAGCTCCCGGCGGCCCCACAGCACGCCGATGCCGGACGGCGCCAGCATCTTGTGACCAGTCAGCACGAAGAAGTCGACGTCCAGCGCGGCGACGTCCACCGGCTGGTGCGGCGCGGACTGCGCGCCGTCGAGGAGCGTCAGCGCGCCGACCTGCTTCGCACGCGCGACAAGCACGTCGACCGGGTTGGTGGTGCCCAGGATGTTGCTGACGTGCACGAAGGCCAGCACCTTCGTGCGCTCGTTGACGAGCGTGTCCAGGTCGGTGAGGTCGAGCCGGCCGCCGTCGGTGAGCGGGATCCAGCGCAGCGTCGCGCCGGTGCGCTCGCAGAGCATCTGCCAGGGCACGAGGTTGGAGTGGTGCTCCATCTCGGTGACGCAGACCTCGTCGCCGGGGCCGAGCGCGAAGCGGCTGCCCGCCTTGGCGTTCCCGAAGGAGTAGGCGACGAGGTTGTAGGCCTCGGTGGCGTTCTTGGTGAAGACGACCTCACGCGCGTCGGGCGCGTGCAGGAAGCGCGCCACCCGCTCCCGCGCCGCCTCATAGGCGTCGGTGGCCTCCTGCGACAGCGTGTGCACACCCCGGTGCACGTTGCTGTAGTGCTGCTCGACGAATTCCCGCTCGGCGTCGAGCACCTGGCGCGGCTTGTGCGAGCTGGAGGCGTTGTCGAGGTAGACCAGCGGACGGCCGTTGACCTCGCGGGCGAGCACCGGGAAGTCCGCGCGCACGGCAGCCACGTCGTACGTCGTGGCGGCCAGCAGGGACGTCATGCCGTGGTCACCGCACCGGGGACGACCGGGCCCAGGGGCAGGCTCTTGCCGACCACGGCGGCCGGGGCAGCACCCTCGGCGCCGACGTACTTGGCGTAGCCGTTCTTCTCGAGCTCGTCGGCCAGCTCCGGGCCGCCCTGCTCGACGATCTTGCCCTTGACGAAGACGTGCACGAAGTCGGGCTGGATGTAGTTGAGGATCCGCGTGTAGTGGGTGATGAGCAGGACGCCGGTCTGGCCGCTCTCGCGCACGCGGTTGACGCCCTCGGAGACGACGCGCAGCGCGTCCACGTCGAGGCCGGAGTCCGTCTCGTCGAGCACCGCGATCTTTGGCTGGAGCAGCTCGAGCTGCAGGATCGCGTGGCGCTTCTTCTCGCCGCCGGAGAAGCCCTCGTTGACGTTGCGCTCGGCGAAGGCCGGGTCCATCTCCAGGCGGCCCATCGCCTCCTTCTGCTCCTTGACCCACAGCCGCAGCTTGGGCGCCTCCCCGCGCACGGCGGTGGCCGCGGAGCGCAGGAAGTTGGAGACCGAGACGCCGGGCACCTCGACGGGGTACTGCATCGCGAGGAAGACGCCGGCGCGGGCGCGCTCGTCGACGCTCATCGCCAGGACGTCCTCGCCGTCGAGGGTCACCGTGCCGCCGGTGACGGTGTACTTCGGGTGGCCGGCGATGGCGTAGGCCAGCGTCGACTTGCCGGAGCCGTTCGGGCCCATGATGGCGTGCGTCTCGCCGGACCGGATCGTCAGGTTGACGCCGGTGAGGATCTCGGTGTCCTCGACGGCGACCGTGAGGTCGCGGATCTCGAGCGTGGTCATGTCAGGACTCCATCTGCACGAGGACGTCATCGCCCTCGACGGTCACGGGATAGGTGGGTACGGGGCCGGTCGCCGGGAGCCCGGAGGGCTCACCGGTCCGCAGGTCGAACAGCGACCCGTGCAGCCAGCACTCGATCTTGCCGTCCTCGACGTCGCCCTCGGACAGCGCGACGTCGGCGTGCGAGCAGACGTCGGCCAGGGCGAAGACCTCGCCGTTGGAGCGCGCGATGCACACCGGCTTGCCGGCGAGCTCGACGCGGATCGCGCCCTCGTCGGGGACGTCGGACAGGCTCGCGGCCTTGATCATGCGAACGCCCTCTCCAGCTCGGACTCGATGGTGGACATGAGGCGCTCCTCGAGCGCCGGGACGCCGATGTCCTCGACGACGTCGGCGAAGAAGCCGCGCACGACCATGCGGCGCGCCACGTCGGTCGGGATGCCGCGCGACTGCAGGTAGAACAGCTGCTCGTCGTCGAAGCGGCCGGTGGCGGACGCGTGCCCCGCGCCGGCGATCTCCCCGGTCTCGATCTCGAGGTTCGGCACGGAGTCGGCGCGCGCCTCCGGCGACAGCAGCAGGTTGCGGTTGAGCTCGTAGGTCTGCGTGCCGGTGGCGGCGGCGCGGATCAGCACGTCGCCGACCCACACGGTGTGCGCCTCGTCGCCGTGCAGCGCGGACTTGTAGACCACGTTGCTGGTGCACTGCGGGACGCTGTGGTCCACGAGCAGCCGGTGCTCGAGGTGCTGCCCGCCGTCGGCGAAGGACACGCCGCGCAGGTCGACGTCGCCGCCGGTGGCGGTGAAGTCGACGGTCTCGTTGACCCGCACCAGGTCGCCACCGAGGGTGACCTGCGTCGACACCAGGCGGGCGTCGCGGCCGAGCCGGCTGGCGACGTGCGCGCCGTGCACGCTGTCGGCCTCCCAGCCCTGCACCTGCACGAGCTGCAGCGAGGCGCCGTCACCGACCAGGACGGAGACGACGGAGGCGTAGTGGGCGGAGCCGGCGTGCTCGACGACGACCGTGACGCGCGCCTGCTCCGCGACGTCGAGGACCAGGTGGCCCCACACGACCTGGTCGGTGCCGGTGCCGGTCAGGCGCAGCACCACGGGTGCGTCGGCCTCAAGCGCCTTGGGCACCCGGACGACGAGCGCCGTGCCGGCGCGCTGCAGCGCGAGCGCGGCGAGCCGGTCGACGGGCAGCGGGACGTCCAGGTCGGTGCTCGGCACCTCGACGAGCTCGACGCCCTCGGGCAGCTCGCTCTCGACGGCCAGCCGCGCGTCGGAGGCAGCGCCGTCGAGCAGGACGCGCAGGCGGTCGAGCGGCGTGAAGCGCCACTCCTCCTCGCGTCCTGTCGGCGCGCCGAACACCTCGGGGTCGGCCGACCGCACGCGCTCCGGTCGTACGTCCGCCGGGCTGCGCGGGGTGGACGGCTTCACGCCGACCGCGACGGAGCCGTCGGTGATGCCGCCGGTCTCCTTCAGGGCCGCCCGCTCGGTGGAGAGCGCGGCTTCCATGCTGCTAGCCAACTTCTCAGCCAACGGAGCCCTCCATCTGCAGCTCGATGAGGCGGTTGAGCTCGAGCGCGTACTCCATCGGCAGCTCGCGGGCGATCGGCTCGACGAAGCCGCGCACGACCATCGCCATCGCCTCGTCCTCGGCCATGCCGCGGCTCATCAGGTAGAAGAGCTGGTCCTCGCCGACCCGGCTGACCGTCGCCTCGTGGCCGAGGGACACGTCGTCCTCGCGCACGTCGACGTACGGGTAGGTGTCGGACCGGCTGATCGTGTCGACGAGCAGGGCGTCGCAGACGACGTTGCTCTTGGAGCCGTGCGCGCCCTCCTGCACCTGCACCAGGCCGCGGTAGGACGTGCGGCCGCCGCCACGGGCGACGGACTTGCTCACGATGTTGCTGGTCGTGCGCGGGGCCGCGTGCACCATCTTGGCGCCGGCGTCCTGGTGCTGGCCCTCGCCGGCGAAGGCGATGGACAGCGTCTCGCCGGAGGCGCGCTCGCCGAGCAGGTAGCAGGCCGGGTACTTCATGGTGACCTTGGAGCCGATGTTGCCGTCGATCCACTCCATGCGGCCGCCCTCGTGCACGGCGGTGCGCTTGGTTACCATGTGGTAGTCGTTGTTCGACCAGTTCTGGATGGTCGTGTACCGGACGTGCGCGTCCTTCTTGACGATGATCTCGACGACGGCGGAGTGCAGCGAGTCGCTCGAGTAGATCGGGGCGGTGCAGCCCTCGACGTAATGCACCGAGGAGCCCTCGTCGGCGATGATCAGCGTCCGCTCGAACTGGCCCATGTTCTCGGTGTTGATGCGGAAGTAGGCCTGCAGCGGAATGTCGACCTTCACGCCCTTGGGCACGTAGATGAACGAGCCGCCGGACCAGACCGCGGTGTTCAGCGCGGCGAACTTGTTGTCGCCGACCGGGATGACCGAGCCGAAGTACTCGCGGAACAGCTCCTCGTGCTCGCGCAGCGCGGTGTCCGTGTCGACGAAGATGACGCCCTTCTCCTCGAGGTCCTCGCGGATCGAGTGGTAGACGACCTCGGACTCGTACTGCGCCGCGACACCGGCGACCAGGCGCTGCTTCTCCGCCTCGGGGATGCCGAGCTTGTCGTAGGTGTTCTTGATGTCCTCGGGCAGGTCCTCCCAGCTGGTGGCCTGCTTCTCCGAGGAGCGCACGAAGTACTTGATGTTGTCGAAGTCGATGCCCGACAGGTCCGAGCCCCAGGTCGGCATGGGCTTCTTCTCGAACAGCTTGAGGCCCTTCAGTCGCAGGTCGAGCATCCACTGCGGCTCGCTCTTGAGGGCGGAGATGTTCTCCACGACGCCCGGGTTGATGCCGCGCACGGCGGTGGAGCCGGCCTCGTCGGAGTCCGACCAGCCGAACTTGTAGGTGCCCAGGCCCTCGAGCTGCTGGTCCTGCGTGGTGGTCATCGGGTCGCCTTCGCTGTTGCGGGGATGAAGGTGGTGCACACGCCGTCGCCGTGGGCGATCGTCGCGAGTCTCTGGACGTGCACGTCGAGCAGGCGCCCGAGGGCTGCCGTCTCGGCGTCGCACAGCTGGGGGAACTCCGCCGCCACGTGCCGCACCGGGCAGTGGTGCTGGCAGAGCTGGACGCCCACGCCGTGCGCGGAGGTGGTGGCGGCGTAGCCGTCGGCCGACAGCGCCTCGGCGAGCGCCGCGGGCTTGTCGTCGGCGTCGCGCAGGCGGTCGGCGTAGCGCTCCTCGAGCTCGGCCACCCGCGTCTGGGCGAACCGCTCGACGGCCTCCGTGCCACCGGACGCGGCCAGGAAGCGCAGCGCGCTGGTGGCCAGGTCGTCGTAGGAGGAGGGGCCGTCGGCGTGACCGGCGTCGGTAAGGGCGTACAGCCGGGCGGGACGGCCGCGGCCGCGCAGGCCCCGGACGTGCGGCTCGCGGGTCGTGACGGTGCCGTCGGCGAGCAGCGCGTCGAGGTGCTTGCGCACCGCCGCGGGGCTCAGGCCGAGCCGCTCGGACAGCACCGCGGCCGTCGACGGGCCGAGCGCGAGCAGCAGCGAGCGCACGCGCTCCCGGGTGCCCGACTGCTCCGTCATGATTTTCACAACGCCATAGTCGCGTAAATGCTGCCGCGCGTCGAACCCGACCCCGGTGAGCCACGCCACGAAGGTCTCCCTCACCTGCCGTCATCCGCCGTTCGCGGCACGACGCGCCGGCGCGGCGCGCCGTCAGCGTGCGGATCGGCGCGCTGCGGGTGATCGGCGACAGCCGTAGCCTGACTGGATGACCGCCCCCGCTCTCGACGTCGTCGGGCTGGTCAAGAGGTACTCCGGCCGGGCGGTCGTCGACGACCTCTCGCTGCAGGTGCGCACCGGCACCGTGCTGGCCCTGCTCGGCCCGAACGGCGCCGGCAAGACCACCACGGTGGAGATCTGCCAGGGCTTCCGCAGCCCGGACGCCGGCGCCGTGCGGGTGCTCGGGCAGTCGCCCCGCGACGCCTCGCTGCGCCCGCGCATCGGCGTGATGCCGCAGACCGGCGGCGCCTACCCCGGGCTGCGCTGCGCCGAGATGCTCCGGCTGGTCGCCTCCTACGCCGCGAACCCGCTCGACCCGGCCGACCTGCTGGAGCGGCTGGGCCTGGTGGAGGTGGCGCGGTCGCCGTACCGCCGTCTGTCGGGCGGCCAGCAGCAGCGGCTGTCGCTGGGGCTGGCCGTC
>JAOPWK010000195.1 GCA_025965735.1 Frankiales bacterium | reverse complement strand
GCGCAGCCGCGACGACCTGCGCCCACGGCTCCCAGCGCGCGACGAGGCCGACGGCGGCGTCCGCGGCGTCCCGGACCGCCCGGACGGCGCGCACGGCGTCGGGCTCGAGGGGAGCGGCGGTCGGCAGGAGCAGCAGCAGGCCGCTTCCCCGCAGCTCGGGCAGCAGAGCGACGAGGTCGCGGTCCTCGCCGTCGACGGCCACGGCGTCGAGCAGGGGGTCGGCCAGCACCTCGCTGGGCTCGACGTAGGTCGCCGCGTCCAGCCGGTCCAGGTACGGGTCCGGGCTCAGCACCCCGCGCAGCCGCCAGCCAGCGGCCCGCAGCGGGGCGGGATCCACGGGGCCGGCGACCGCGATGGTCGGCGGGGTGCTCGGGTGCCGGGCCAGCCGCGCCTGACGCGCTGCCTCGGTCACCTAGGGCGAGTCGGCGAGCATCTCCGGCGTGACGCTCGACTCGGTGTCCGGGATGCCGAGGTCGGCGGCGCGCTTGTCGGCCATCGCCAGCAGGCGGCGGATGCGGCCGGCGACGGCGTCCTTGGTCATCGGCGGGTCGGCCAGCGCGCCCAGCTCCTCGAGCGAGGCGTTGGCGTGCTCGCGGCGCAGCCGGCCCGCGACCAGGAGGTGCTCGGGGGCGTCGTCGCCGAGGATCGTGAGCGCCCGCTCCACCCGGGCGCCGGCGGCCACGGCCGCGCGCGCGGAGCGCCGGAGGTTGGCGTCGTCGAAGTTGGCGAGGCGGTTGGCGGTCGCCCGCACCTCCCGGCGCATGCGCCGGTCCTCCCAGGCCAGGACGGCCTCGTGGGCGCCGAGGCGGGTGAGCATCACGCCGATGGCGTCGCCGTCGCGCACGACGACCCGGTCCACGCCGCGCACCTCGCGGGCCTTGGCAGCCACGCCCAGCCGGCGGGCGGAGCCGACGAGCGCGAGCGCCGCCTCCGGTCCGGGGCAGGTGATCTCGAGGGAGCAGGAGCGGCCGGGCTCCGTGCGCGAACCATGCGCGAGGAACGCCCCGCGCCAGGCGGCCGCGGCGTCGCAGGTCCCGCCGCTGACGACCTGCGGCGGCAGGCCGCGCACCGGGCGGCCGTGGCCGTCGACGAGCCCGGTCTGGCGGGCCAGCCCGTCGCCGTCCTTGGAGACGCGCACGACGTAGCGGTTGCCCTTGCGCAGGCCCCCGGCTGCGACGACGTGCACGTCGCTGGCGTGCCCGTAGACCTCCGCCAGCTCCTTGCGCAGCCGCCGGGCGGTCGCGCCAGTGTCCAGCTCGGCCTCGACGACGATCTTGCCGGCGACGAGGTGCAGCCCGCCGGCGAAGCGCAGCAGCGAGGAGATCTCCGCCTTGCGGCAGCAGGGGCGGGTGACGGAGAGCCGGGAGAGCTCGTCCTTGACCGCTGCCGTCATCGCCATGCACGTGCCTCCGGGCTGCTGCTGTTCGCTGTCTGGATCAGGACACCGGCCAGCGCCTGGGCCAGCCGGTAGGGGTCGTGCCGCGGCGTCCCGTCGTCGCGCGCGACGGGGGCGAGCACCAGCCGCCCACCGGATACGGCGACGCTGGCCATCAGACCACGCGCATCGCCGCTGGCGTGGCCGTCTGCCAGAACCACGTCCACCCGCAGGTCCGGCGCGTGCGCGGCCAGCACCTCCAGGTGCGCCTCGGGCGAGAAGCCGTCGGTCTCCCCCGTCTGCGGTGCGAGGTTCAGGCAGACCAGCCGGCGGGCCGGCGTGCGGACGAGGGCGTCGCGCAGCCCCGGCACGAGCAGGTGCGGCAGCACGCTGGTGAACCACGAGCCCGGGCCCAGCAGGACCCAGTCCGCGTCGAGCACCGCCTGGACGGCCTCCTCGCAGGCCGGCGGCTGCTCCGGCCGCAGGTGCACCGCCGCGACGGTGCCGCTGGTGCTGGCGACCGCGACCTGTCCGACCACCTCGGTGGGGCGTCCCGGGTCCTCGGGGTGCAGGCCGAGCACCTGCGCGGCGATCTCCAGCGGGGTGCAGCTCATCGGCAGCACGCGGCCCACCGCGCCGACGAGCCGCCCGGTGAGGTCGAGGGCGGCGAGCTGGTCGCCGGTGGACTCGGTGAGGCCGGCCAGCACGAGGTTGCCGACCGCGTGCCCGGCGAGCGGGCCGTCGCCGCCGAAGCGGTGCTGCAGGAGCCGCTCCCAGGTGCGTCCCCACTCGTCGTCGCCAGCCAGGGCGGCGAGGGCCATCCGCAGGTCGCCGGGCGGCAGGACGCCGAGCTCGCTGCGCAGCCGGCCGCTCGACCCGCCGTCGTCGGCGACGGTGACGACGGCCGTCAGGTGCGGTGTGACCCGGCGCAGCGCCTGCAGCATCGCGGACAGCCCGTGACCGCCGCCGAGCGCGACGACCTTCGGCCCGTCGACCGGCACGGCGGACCCGGCGGCATGCCGGCTCATTCGCGCCCCAGGTCGCGGTGCACGACTCGGACCTCGACGCCGTCGCGGGCGAGGCGGCCGGCGAGCTGCTCGCTCATGGCGACGCTGCGGTGCTTGCCGCCGGTGCAGCCGACCGCGACGAGGGCGTACCGCTTGCCCTCCCGCTCGTAGCCGTCGAACACCAGCTGCAGCAGCCCCTCGTACCGGTCCAGGAACTCCGTCGCACCGTCCTGCGCCAGAACGTAGTCACGCACCGCCGGGTCCTTTCCGGTGTGCGGGCGCAGCTCCGGCACCCAGTGCGGGTTGGGCAAGAAGCGCACGTCGGCGACCAGGTCGGCGTCGACCGGCAGGCCGTACTTGAAGCCGAAGGACAGCACCGTCAGCTGCAGGCGGACCTGCTCGGCGGGGTCGCCGAAGGCGGCGGCCACCTTGCCGCGCAGCTCGTGGACGTTGAGCACGCTGGTGTCGAGCACGAGGTCGGCCGAGCCACGCAGGTCCCGCAGCAGCCCGCGCTCGCGCAGGATCCCGTCCACCAGGCGCCCGTCACCCTGCAGCGGGTGCGGGCGCCGGACGCTCTCGAAGCGGCGGACCAGAGCCTCGTCCCCCGCCTCGAGGAAGAGCACGCGGGCGTGGATGCCGCGCTTCTCGATCTCGTCCAGGGCCGTGCGCAGGTCGGAGGAGAACGCGCGCGAGCGGACGTCGACGACCACGGCGATGCGGCCGACTGCCCCCTGGGAGCGGGAGCCGAGGTCGACCATGGTGGGCAGCAGCGAGGGCGGCAGGTTGTCCACGACGAACCAGCCGAGGTCCTCCAGGCACTTCGCCGCCGTGGACCGGCCGGCGCCGGAAAGCCCGGTGACGACGACCAGCTGCAGCGCCGCCGGGGTGGTCACGCGACCACCTCGCCGGTCACCGGGTCGAAGGCAGGAGCCGCCTCCTCCGCCACGGGTGCCGCTACCGCCGCCAGGACCGCCTCTGCGGTGCGCCGTCCGATGCCCGGCACCTCCATCACCTCGTCGACGGTCGCGGCCTTGAGCCGCTTGAGCGAGCCGAAGTGTCGCAGCAGCGCCTTGCGGCGCGTCTCCCCCAGCCCCGCGATGCCGTCCAGCGCGGAGGTCGTCATCGCCCTGGAGCGCTTCTGGCGGTGGTAGGCGATCGCGAACCGGTGCGCCTCGTCGCGCACCCGCTGCAGCAGGTACAGCCCCTCGCTGGTGCGCGGCAGGATCACCGGGTCGGGCTGCCCGGCGACCCAGACCTCCTCGAGCCGCTTGGCCAAGCCGACAAGCGCGACGTCGTCGATGCCGAGCTCGTCCAGGGCCGCCTGCGCGGCGGCGACCTGCGGCTGGCCGCCGTCGACGACGACGAGCTGCGGCGGGTAGGCGAACCGTCGCGGCCGGCCGGTCTCGGGGTCGATCCCGGGCCGGCCCTCCACGTCCTCGTCGATCTGCGTGGTCTCGACCCGCTCGTCGAGGTAGCGGGCGAAGCGACGCCGGATGACCTCCCGCATCGAGGCGGTGTCGTCGACGCCGTCGTGGCCGCGGACGGCGAAGCGGCGGTACTCGCTCTTGCGGGCGAGCCCGTCCTCGAACACCACCATCGACGCCACCACGTTGGTGCCCTGGACGTGGCTGACGTCGAAGCACTCGATCCGCAGCGGCGCCTCGGGCAGGTCGAGCGCGTCCTGGAGCTCCGACAGCGCGAGCGACCGGGCGGTGAGGTCGCTGGCCCGTTTGGTCTTGTGCAGCGCGAAGGCCTGCTTGGCGTTGCGCTCGACGGTCTCGAGCAGCGCCCGCTTGTCGCCGCGCTGCGGGACGCGGATCTGCACGTTGGTCCCGCGCAGGTCGCACAGCCAGGACTGCAGGACGTCCAGGTCGGGCGGCAGCGCCGGTACGAGGACCTCCCGCGGGACGTCGTCGTTGTCGCGACGCAGGCGGACCCCGGCTCCCGGCCTCATCCGCCGGTCCACCTCGACCTCCTCGTCCGGCTCCTCGCCGTACGCCTGGGCCAGGAACTGCCCGACCAGCTCGCCGGTCGTGAGCTCCTCGACCTTGTCGACGACGAAGCCGCGCTGGCCGCGGACCCGGCCACCGCGCACGTGGAAGACCTGCACCGCCGCCTCGAGCTGGTCCTCGGCCACGGCGACGACGTCAGCGTCGGTGCCGTCCGCAAGCACCACCGCCTGCTTCTCGGTCGCGCGGGTCAACGCGCCGATGTCGTCGCGCAGCCGGGCCGCCCGCTCGTAGTCCATCGACTGCGCGGCCTCGGTCATCTCCTTCTCGAGCCGCTTGACGAACCTGCCGGACTGGCCGGCCATGAAGTCGCAGAAGTCGTCGACGATCTCGCGGTGCGTCTCCTGGTCGACCTTGCCGACGCACGGCGCCGAGCACTTGTCGATGTAGCCCAGCAGGCAGGGTCGCCCGACCTGGCCGGCCCGCTTGAAGACGCCGTTGGAGCAGGTGCGGGCGGGGAAGACGCGCAGCAGCAGGTCGAGCGTCTCGCGGATCGCCCACGCGTGGGCGTACGGCCCGAAGTACCGGACGCCCTTCTTCTTCGGCCCGCGCATGACCTGCAGCCGCGGGAAGTCCTCGTGCAGCGTCACGGCCAGGCTGGGGTAGCTCTTGTCGTCGCGGTACTTCACGTTGAAGCGCGGGTCGTACTCCTTGATCCAGGAGTACTCCAGCTGCAGCGCCTCGACCTCGGTCTGCACGACCGTCCACTCGACGGAGGCCGCGGTGGTGACCATCTGCCGGGTGCGCGGGTGCAGCGCGGACAGGTCCGCGAAGTAGCTGTTCAGCCTGCTGCGCAAGGACTTCGCCTTGCCGACGTACACCACGCGCCCGGTCGCATCGCGGAACTTGTAGACCCCCGCCGACGTCGGGATGGTCCCCGTCGCCGGACGGTACGAGGACGGGTCTGCCACGCCTCCAGCCTACGTCCGCGGCACCCCCGGGTCGCCCGCGCGAGCGGCGGCTGCCACCCTGAGCGGGTGCCGTCCCCGATCACCGCCGAGGTCGTCATCTCCGACGGCGGCGAGACCGGACGCGGGCGCCGGACGGTGCTCCAGCTGGTCTGGGAGGCCGAGGACCCGCTGGCCGTGCAGCTCGTCCTGACGGCGCAGCCGGACCACCCGGCACTCCCCCGCGGCCGGTGGGTCGTGCTCCGGGACTTCCTGCGCTACGGGCTGTCGGAGCCGACCGGCGACGGCGAGGTGCGGATCCGCCCCGACGAGTTGCGCGACCGCGTCTGGTTCGAGCTGGCGCGGCCGGGGCGCGCCGCCTGCGTCAGCATCCCGCGCGAGGTCGCGCGCGAGTTCCTGGACCGGACCGACACCGCCACGTCGTACGACGTGGAGCAGGCGGTGGACGCGCTGCTCGAGCGGCTGCTCACCTCCGGCGGCTGACCGCCGGCAGGAGCCCGGGCGCCGGGGTCGAAGCAAAGGGCATGCGCTCCCGTACCGTCCTGGCCGCTGCCGCCGCCGTGCTCGGCGCCGCCCTCGCGGTCCCTGCCTCAGCCGCGTCCGGCCTGCCCGAGCCGGCCCAGCTGCAGCAGGTCGACGGGGAGGAGACCCGCTCGTACTCCGTCCCGACGCGGCACGGCTCGCTCTACCTCGAGGTCGTGCACCCCACCCGCGGCGGGAAGGTGCTGCCGGCGCACGGGATCCTGACGGTCTCGCCGTACTCCGTGCTCGGTCGCAACGGCGACGCCGCCGACTACGTCCCGCGCGGCTATGCGCGGATGTACGCCGACGTCGTCGGGACCGGCAACTCCGGCGGCTGCTACGACTACGGCGGCACGCGCGAGAAGGAGTCGGCGCACGACGTCGTGGAGTGGGTCGCGAAGCAGCCGTGGTCGCGTGGCCGGATCGGCATGACGGGCGGGTCGTACGACGGGACGACCGCGACGGGTGCGGCGGTCACCAAGCCGAAGGGCCTGGCGACGATCGTCCCCGAGGCGGCGATCAGCCGCTGGTACGACTACGCCTACTCGGGCGGCATGCGCTACACGTACACGAACGAGCCGCTCGGCCACCAGGGGCCGGGCGCGGCCACCGACGAGGGCTTCGACACCCCGCTCGCGTTCGACTTCGGCTTCGCGGTGCCGCCGCCGACCGACGTGACCGCGCCGGACTGGGCGGACCGGGTCGCGGACGCGATGCGGGTGTGCGACGAACTGCAGCACACCGAGAAGGGCTACGACCTCACGCCGGACTACGACGCCTTCTGGGTGGAGCGCGACTACGCCCGCGAGGCGCCGGGGCTGGACCTGCCGGTGATGGTCGTGCACAACTGGGGCGACTGGAACGTCAAGCAGGACACTGCGCTGCGCCTGTGGCAGGCGCTGCCGAGGGGACCGCGCACCAAGCTCTACATGGGCGACCGCTTCTCCGGTCACGGCACCCCCGGCGGCGACTACCGGCAGGCCAAGCTGACCTGGATGGACCGCTGGGTCGGCGGCGTGAAGAACGGCGTGGAGCGCACGCTGCCCGCCGTCACCTCGCAGACCTCGACCAGCGCCGGCGCGGGACGCTTCTTGGCCGGTCCCGCGCCCAAGGCGGCGCCCGTCGTGCTGGGCAGCACCGCCGGGCTCGGACTCGCGCCGGGAGCGGGCAAGGCCGCCGCCGGACCGACCGTCCCGTTCTCGGTGGTCGGGTCCGAGAGCCTGGCCATGGCCTCGCTGACGCCCGGCGTGCACGGCGACGCAGTGGTCCTGGTGTCGGCGCCGCTCACCCGCGACGTGCGGATGTTCGGCTCCCCCGCCGTGAAGGTGGGCCTGGCGACCGGCCGCACCTGGACGACCCTGGCGCCGTCGGTCGTGGACGTGGACCCGGCCGGCAGCTTCCCGTCCGTGCCGGTCACGCGCGGCTGGCTGGACACCCGCTACGCGAAGGGCCTGGCGAAGGCGCAGCCCGCAGACGGCACCGGGATCCGCACGACGGTGGTGGCCAAGCCCAGCGACTGGACGTTCCAGAAGGGGCACCGGATCGCGCTGGTCGTGCAGACGGCGTCGCTGGAGTGGACGGCGCCCAAGCCGTACGACGGGATCCCCTCGCCGACCTACGCCCTCGAGCTCGGCCCGGCCACCTCGCTGACCCTGCCGCTGGTGGGCGCCGGCGACGTGCGGACGCTGTTCGCCCGGTCCTAACGGCGGCCGCGCCGCCGGGGCTTGGTCGTCTCGGCAAGGGTCCGCTCGACCTGCTTGCTCAGGCTGCGCCCGAGGTTGGTGACGGTGGCGCGGACGGCCAGCGGGCGCATGGCGTCCACCAGCGCGCCGAGCTCGACGAGGTCGTGCGCGGGAGCGTCGCCGTCCGGCTTGTAGAGGTGGGTGAGGACGAAGCCGGCGAAGACGGCGGCGATCTGGTCGGTCGCCTTGGCCAGCCGCTCCTGCACGTCGAGCACCACGGCCGCCGGGACCCCGAGGGCGGCGACGTCGCGCAGCGCCCCCAGCAGCGAGGGCGCCAGCACCTCGACGCCCTCCTCCAGCCGGACGACCAGCCCCATCGCCCCCGCCCGCTCCAGGATCTTGTCGACGTCGTCGCCGAACCAGCCGCGCAGCTCCTCCACCGCGTAGACCTCGGGCTGCTCGTCGTCCCAGCCGTCCAGCAGGCTCCGGCGCACCGCGAGCGCCTGGCCGGCCCGCCCCGGCGGCACGTCCTGCATCGTGCGCTGGACCGCCGCCAGCGACAGCCCCTCCGCCTGCAGCTCCGCGATCATGCGCAGCCGGTCCAGGTGGTCCTGGCCGTAGTAGCCGACCCGGCCCCGCACCTGCGGCGGGGGCAGGAGCCCACGCTCCTGGTGAGCCCGCACGTTGCGCGCGGTCATGCCGGACAGCCGGGCGAGCTCGTCCAGCGTCGCCCCGTCCTCGGGCACCTCGGCCACGCGCGCCTCCTTGACCTCGCCATGACTCATGGCACACGGTACGCGGCACGGTCAGTGCCGCCGGGAGCATCCTCCCGCGCCCGACGCCCAGGAGCCCGCATGACCACGCCCACCCTGCTGTCCCGCATCGAGCTCGCCGAGCGGCTGCTGCGCACCGCCGCCCGGCACACCCTCGACCCGGAGGTGGAGGTGGGCTGGGCCGCGCCGCCGGTGCCGGGGCTGCTGTGGATGCCCGAGCACCGGGTGACGCTGTACGGGACGCCGCTGTGGGACCGGCTGACGCCGGAGCAGCGGGTGGAGCTGAGCAAGCACGAGGTGGCCAGCCAGTGCAGCACCGGCATCTGGTTCGAGACGATCCTCATGCACATGCTGCTGCGGCACCACTACGCGCAGGACCAGGTCGACGCGCACGCCCGGCACACGCTGACCGAGATCGCCGAGGAGTGCCGGCACTCGATGATGTTCGGCCGCTTCCTCACCACGACCGGCTGCCCCGACTACGGCCCCGGCCGGCGGCTGCACCGGATCGGCCGGGCGTTCAAGGCGCTGGGCAACCCGGCCGTCACCTTCGCCGGCGCGCTGTTCGTCGAGGAGACGCTCGACGCGATGCAGCGCGAGGCGATGCGCGACGCGTCGGTGCAGCCGCTGATCCGGCAGGTGTCCCGCGTGCACGTGGTCGAGGAGGCGCGGCACATCACCTTCGCCCGCGCCGAGGTGGCCCGGCACGTGGCCTCGCTGAGCGCCCCGCAGCTCGCCCTCACCCGGCTGGTCACCGCCGGCGTCGCCTACTCGGTGCTGCGCGCGCTGGTGCACCCGCGGGTCTACGCCAGCGTCGGGCTGGACCCGCGCGAGGCGTACGCCGTGCGCGAGGCCAACCCGCACTGGCGCGCCACCAAGCACGAGTGGACGGTCAAGGTGGTGGCGGTGCTGCAGGAGCAGGGACTGCTGGCCGACGCGCCCAGCCGCCTCCTGCTGCGCCGGGCCGGCGCCGCCGGCTGAGCAGCGGGCTAGGCCGAGGCCTTGGCCCGCACCGTCTTGACCGCAGCCTTGACGGCCTTTCCCGGCTTGCTGGCGGCCTTCTTCGCCGGCGGCTTCTTCGCCGCTATCGGACGGCCCTTGACGTCACCCGGTGCCGGCGGCTCCCCCGACGGGGAGCGGTGGCCCAGGCTGCCGCGCCCCTCGAGGATCTCCTTGAGGAAGCGCCCGGTGTGCGAGGCCTCCACCGTCGCGACGTGCTCCGGCGTGCCCTCGGCGACGACCGTGCCGCCGCCGGAGCCGCCCTCGGGACCCATGTCGATGACCCAGTCCGCGGTCTTGATGACGTCGAGGTTGTGCTCGATGACGATCACGGAGTTGCCACCGTCGACCAGGCGCTGCAGCACCTTCAGCAGCTTGTTGATGTCCTCGAAGTGCAGCCCGGTCGTCGGCTCGTCCAGCACGTAGATCGTCCGGCCGGTCTGCCGCTTCTGCAGCTCGCTGGCCAACTTCACCCGCTGCGCCTCGCCGCCGGACAGCGTCGGCGCGGGCTGGCCCAGCCGGACGTACCCGAGGCCCACCTCGACCAGCGTCTGCAGGTGGCGCCGGATCGCGGGGACCGCCTCGAAGAACTCGGCGGCCTCCTCGATCGGCATGTCGAGGACCTCGGAGATGCTCTTGCCCTTGAAGTGCACCTCGAGCGTCTCGCGGTTGTAGCGGGCGCCGGCGCAGACCTCGCACGGGACGTAGACGTCCGGCAGGAAGTTCATCTCGATCTTGATCGTGCCGTCGCCGGAGCACGCCTCGCAGCGGCCGCCCTTGACGTTGAAGGAGAAGCGGCCCGGCAGGTAGCCGCGGACCTTCGCCTCGGTCGTCTCGGCGAACAGCTTGCGCATGTGGTCGAACACGCCGGTGTAGGTGGCCGGGTTGGACCGCGGGGTGCGGCCGATCGGCGACTGGTCGACGCGGACGACCTTGTCCAGGTGCTCCAGGCCGGTGACGCGGGTGTGCCGGCCGGGGACCTCACGGTTGCCGTTCAGCTGCTTGACCAGCACGGCGGCCAGGATGTCGTTGACCAGCGTCGACTTGCCGGAGCCGGACACGCCGGTGACGGCGGTGAGGGTGCCGAGCGGGAACGACACCGTGACGTCGCGCAGGTTGTGCTCCCGGGCGCCGACGACGGTGAGCTCGCGCCCCTTGGTGGGCGGACGCCGCACGGCCGGGACGGCGATCTCGCGACGGCCGGACAGGTACATGCCGGTGATCGAGTCAGGGCTGGCGAGCAGGTCCTCGACCGAGCCGGAGACGACGACCTGTCCCCCGTGCTCGCCCGCCCCCGGGCCGATGTCGACGACCCAGTCGGCGGTCTGGATGGTGTCCTCGTCGTGCTCGACGACGATCAGCGTGTTGCCGAGCGCCTTGAGGCGCAGCAGCGTGTCGATGAGCCGCCGGTTGTCGCGCTGGTGCAGGCCGATGGACGGCTCGTCCAGGACGTACAGCACGCCGACCAGGCCGGAGCCGATCTGCGTGGCCAGGCGGATGCGCTGGGCCTCGCCCCCGGCGAGCGTGCCGGCCGCGCGGTCGAGCGAGAGGTAGTCCAGGCCGACGTCGAGCAGGAACCCCAGGCGGGCGTTGACCTCCTTGACGACGCGCTCGGCGATGACCTTCTGGCGGTCGGTCAGCTCCAGGTCGCGCAGGAAGACGGCGCAGTCGCCGATCGACATCGCGGCGACCTCGGCGATGGACTTGTCGTTGAGCGTGACGGCGAGCACCTCGGGCTTGAGCCGAGCACCCTGGCAGACGCCGCACGGCACCTCGCGCATGTAGCCCTCGAAGCGCTCGCGGCTCGTCTCGGACTCGGCCTCGGAGTGCCGGCGCTCGAGGAACGGGATGACGCCCTCGTAGGCGGTGTAGTAGCTGCGCTCGCGCCCGTACCGGTTGCGGTAGCGGACGTGCACCTCGGTCGGGTGGCCGTACAGGACGGCCTTCTGCTGCGCGGCGGTGAGCTTCTTCCACGGGGTCTTGAGGGTGAAGCCCATGGCGTCTCCGAGCGCCTGCACGAGGCGGCCGAAGTACTCGATGTTGTGGCCGCTGCTCCACGGCTGGATGACGCCCTGCTCGAAGCTGGCGTCCTCGTCGGTGATGACGAGCTCGGGGTCGACCTCCTTCTTGACGCCCAGCCCGTGGCACTCCGGGCAGGCGCCGAACGGGCTGTTGAAGGAGAACGACCGGGGCTCGAGCTCCTCGAAGGACAGGTCGTCGTAGAGGCAGGCCAGGTGCTCGGAGAAGGTGCGCTCGCGCTCCGGGTCGTCCTCGGGCTTGTCGACGAATTCGAGCACGACCAGGCCGCCGCCGAGCCCGAGCGCGGTCTCGACCGAGTCGGTGAGGCGACGCTTGCTGGACTCCTTGACCTGCAGGCGGTCCACGACCACCTCGATCGTGTGCTTCTCCTGCTTCTTGAGCTTGGGCGGCTCGGCGAGCGAGTGCACGACGCCGTCGACGCGGGCGCGGCTGTAGCCCTTGGTCTGCAGGTCGGCGAACAGGTCGACGTACTCGCCCTTGCGGCCGCGGATGACCGGCGCGAGCACCTGGAAGCGGGTGCCCTCCTCGAGCTCGAGGATCTTGTCGACGATCTGCGAGGGCTGCTGGCGGGCGATGACGCGGCCGCACTGGGGGCAGTGCGGGGTGCCGGCGCGGGCGTACAGCAGGCGGAGGTAGTCGTAGACCTCGGTGATGGTGCCGACCGTCGAGCGCGGGTTGCGCGAGGTCGACTTCTGGTCGATGGAGACCGCCGGGGACAGGCCCTCGATGAAGTCGACGTCCGGCTTGTCCATCTGCCCGAGGAACTGCCGGGCGTACGCCGACAGGGACTCCACGTAGCGGCGCTGGCCCTCGGCGAAGATCGTGTCGAAGGCCAGGCTCGACTTCCCGGAGCCGGACAGCCCGGTGAAGACGATCAGGGCGTCGCGGGGCAGGTCGAGCGACACGTCCTTGAGGTTGTGCTCACGCGCGCCGCGCACGACGAGGCGGTCGGCCATCGGGTCCCATCAGGAGAGGTCAGCAGCCGGGCGGCGGAGGGGAAGACCCGGCGTTCACAAGGCTAACGTCGCCCTCCGACAGAACGCTTCCCGATCAAGGAGCCCCCGTGCCGTACACCGGCGAGGTCACCGTCGGCGGTCCCGCCGACGTCCGCACCGCAGGCTGCCTGCAGATCACGAAGGTGGCGACGCCGCCCTTCGAGAACAACTGCTACCTGCTCCGGTGCACCCAGACGGGCGACACGCTCCTGATCGACGCCGCTGGGGACGCGCCGCTGCTGCTCGAGCTCGTCGGCGACGGCCGGCTCGTCGGCGTCTTCGAGACGCACGGCCACTGGGACCACGTCCAGGCGCTGGCCGAGGTGAAGGAGGCGACCGGCGCGCCGGTCCTGGTGCACGCGGGCGACGAGGCGATGCTGCCCATCCGCGCCGACCGGATCGTGCAGGACGGCGAGGTGGTCGAGGTCGGCGCCTGCCGGCTCAAGGCGATCCACCTGCGGGGCCACACGCCGGGCAGCCTGGCGCTGCTCTTCGAGGGCGACGAGCACCCGCACCTGTTCAGCGGCGACAGCCTGTTCCCCGGCGGTGCCGGAAACACGGAGAAGGACCCGGACCGCTTCGCGATGCTGATCGACGACCTCGAGCGCAAGGTCTTCGGGCTGCTGCCGGACAGCACGCACGTCTACCCGGGGCACGGCAAGGACACGACGCTCGGCGCCGAGCGTCCGTCGCTGCCGGAGTGGCGCGAGCGCGGCTGGTAGCCACCGACAACCAGTGCTTCGCCCGCGGGCTTGAATCTGTCGGGCTAGAAGCCCGCGGGGGACGCCCTGCCCCGACTCCTGCACGCGGAGGCTGGCGGAGCCGTGCCCTGCCCCGAAATGACCATGGACGCACGACACGTCCAGCAGTACACCGAAGGGACGACAGCACAGGACCGGAGGCCCTCATGAACAGACTCCTCGCGTTCGCGACGTCAGTCCTGGGAGTGGGCGCCCTTGCCGGCGGAGTCGGGCTGATGACCACCTCGACGGCCGCCGCCGTCCCACCGGGGCTCGAGCCAGGGCCGCGCATCACCCTGAGCGGCGGGTTTGGCGTTCCCGGTTTCCTGTCCTGCACAGGGCCAGGGCGCGCGGGGGACCTCGACGGAGACGGCGTCGCAGACGAGATCGTGGTGGACGCGCTCGAATACGACGTGGCGTCCAGCCGCGACGCCGCCTCTGGCCAGGCGAGCGGCAAGCGGCAGTACCAGCCGCTGCTCATCATCAAGCGCGAAGTCAGCCCGGTGAGCGGCGCCTGGTCGCGTCTGCACGCGAGCGGCACGGAGCTGTCCTGCACGGTCAAGTACACCGCTACCGGCACCTACTCCGACGGCAGCGCACGCGGCCCCATCACGCTGACCATGACGGGTGTGACCGTGACCGGCCACGAGGTCTTCCTCGGCGACACGCGACTGTCCGACGACGGCCCGCTCGGGATGCACGAGCAGGTCGAGCTGACCGCGCGCAAGGCGAATTGGGACCTCGCAACCCTCAAGAAGCCTTAAGGCGACTCCGCTCCGTACGACGGCGGTCCATTGGAGTCGTCCAGTTGGTCCGTGGCCCATCCGGGCATAGGGCAAGACCTGTGCAACCAGTGCGGCCGGCTCCGAGGCTGTCGTCGCCCGTCACCTGGACCCGGACCCCACAGCGGTTGCTGAGCGCGCGCCCGATGACGTCGAGAAGGAGGCGACGTTCTCATCGGTAGACGCGCCCTCGACGACCCGCCTCGTCGAGGCGCGGTCGTCTCCGTGAGCAGGCCGGCGCGGCCTTCGGCTCAGGCACGTCGGCAGCCGTCACGGGCGGCGCTCCGCGGCGGATCTCGACGGGCGACACCCATGCTGCTCCGAGCCCAGGTCGGGCGCACCGCCGAGGTGCAGAACCCCCCGCGCACATGCCTTGTGGCGCACGCCACTCTCCGGACAAGATGCACGGACCGTGCAGCCGTCCGTCGGCCGGCGGACGGGCGACCACGGAAGAGGACATGGCAGCGATCACCGCCTCCGAGAAGGAGGCCCTGCGCCAGAAGTACCTGCAGGAGCGGGACAAGCGGCTGCGCCTGGACGGCAACGAGCAGTACCAGCGGCTGACCGGCCGGTTCGCGCACTACCTGCAGGACCCGTACACGCCGCGGGTGGAGCGGGAGCCGAAGACCGACCACGTGACGGTCGCCTTCATCGGCGGCGGCTTCGCCGGCCTCGTGACGGGCGCACGGCTCAAGGAGGCCGGCGTCACCAGCGTCCGCATCGTGGAGAAGGGCGGCGACGTCGGCGGCACCTGGTACTGGAACCGCTACCCGGGCGCCCAGTGCGACACCGCGTCGATGGTCTACATGCCGCTGCTCGAGGAGACGGGCCACATGCCGTCCGAGAAGTACGCGCACGCGCCGGAGATCCTCGAGCACTGCCAGCGCATCGCCAAGCACTTCGGGCTGTACGACGACGCGCTGTTCCACACCGAGGTGCAGGACCTGCACTGGGACGCAGAGCGCTCCCGCTGGATCGTGCGGACCGACCGCGGCGACGCGTTCACCGCGCAGTTCCTGGCTATGGGAACCGGTCCCCTGCACGTGCCGAAGCTGCCCGGCATCCCGGGCATCGAGGACTTCCGTGGGCACAGCTTCCACACCAGCCGGTGGGACTACGGCTACACCGGCGGCGACCCGTACGGCGCCCCGCTGGACGGGCTGGCCGACAAGCGGGTGGCCATCATCGGGACGGGCGCGACGGCCGTGCAGTGCGTGCCGCACCTGGCCCGCGCCGCCCGAGCGCTGTACGTCTTCCAGCGCACCCCGTCCTCGGTCGACGTGCGGGCGAACGCGCCGGTGGACCCGGAGTGGTTCGCCTCGATCGCGACGCCAGGCTGGCAGCAGCGCTGGCTGGAGAACTTCACCGCCATCCAGACCGGCGCAGGCGCCGACGAGGACCTCGTGCAGGACGGCTGGACCGACCTGGCCCGGCGGATCCGGGCACGGATCATGGCGCTGCCGCCGGAGGACGTCACGCCGGAGAAGATGCGCGCCGCCTTCGAGGACTCCGACTACGAGAAGATGGAGGAGATCCGGGCCCGGGTCGATGCCGTCGTGGCAGACCCGGCGACGGCCGAGGGGCTCAAGGCGTGGTACCGCCAGCTGTGCAAGCGGCCCTGCTTCCACGACGCCTACCTGGAGGCGTTCAACGAGCCGGACACGCACCTCGTGCACACCGACGGCAAGGGCGTCGACCGGATCACCGAGACCGGCGTCGTCGCCGGCGGCCGGGAGTACGAGGTCGACCTGGTCGTCTACGCCTCGGGCTTCGAGGTCGGCACCGACTACACGCGGCGGTCCGGCTACGACCTGACCGGTCGCGACGGCGTGCGGCTGTCGGAGCACTGGGCCGACGGGATGCGGACCCAGCACGGCATCTCGGTGCACGGCTTCCCGAACGCCTTCCTCGTCCAGCCGACCCAGGGGGCGAACCTCATCAGCAACGTGCCGCACAACCTCACCGAGTCCGGCCGCACGATCGCTGCGGTGGTCAAGCACGCGCTCGATCACGGGTACGCCGAGGTCGAGGTGACGCAGGAGGCCGAGCAGGCCTGGGTCGACCTGCTGCTGACCCACCCCGGGATGCTCATCACCTCGCCGGACTGCACCCCCGGCTACTACAACAACGAGGGGCAGGACGCGGGCCGCAAGGCGCAGCTCAGCGTCGGCTACCCGGCCGGCGCCGCCGCCTTCTTCAGCTACCTCGGCCAGTGGCGCACCTCGGGCGACTTCGAGGGGCTGGCGTTCCGGTGACCGCGCCCAGCATGGACGAGATGCTCGGGGCCGTCGACGTCGTCGACCCGTACCCGCTCTGGCAGTCGCTGCTGGAGGGCGGGCCGCTCGTGTCGGCGGACGGGGCCTTCGCGCTGCTGTCCTCCCACGAGCACTGCGACGCGGTGCTGCGCTCCCCGCAGTTCAGCTCCGACCGGCGCAACAGCACCCGCTGGCAGGCGGTGGCGGCGGCCATGTCGGACGCCGACCGGGCCCGGCTGGAGCGGCAGCGCAGCTTCCTGTTCCTCGACCCGCCGGACCACACCCGCCTGCGCCGGCTGGTCAGCAAGGCGTTCACGCCGCGGACGGTCGAGCGGCTGGTCCCGCTGGTCGAGGACCTGACGGCCGGGCTGCTCGACCGCGCCGGCGACCCGCTGGAGGTCGTCAGCCAGCTCGCCTACCCGCTGCCGGTCACGGTCATCAGCCGGATGCTCGGCGTGCCGGAGGAGGACCACGTCCGCTTCGCCGGCTGGTCCGAGGTGCTGGCCAAGAGTCTGGACGACACGCTGTCCGCCGCCGACGCCGCCGAGATCCGCCTGCGCCGGCGGGCCGTCGACGACTTCCGGGCGTACTTCACCCACCTGTGCGCCCAGCGCCGGGCCGACCCCCGGGACGACCTGCTCACGGCGCTGGTCGAGGCGGAGGACGACGGCGACCGGCTGAGCAACGACGAGCTGCTCAGCACCGCGATGCTGCTGCTGATCGCCGGTCACGAGACGACGGTCAACCTCATCGCCAACGGCACGCTGGCGCTGCTGCGGGACGAGCGGCTGCGCGACGACGTCGCCGCCGATCCCGCCTGCGCGGCCGGTCTGGTCGAGGAGGTGCTCCGGCTCGACCCGCCGGTGCAGATGACGATGCGGATCCCGCTCGAGGACCTCGACCTGCCCGGGGGCCGGGTGCGGGCCGGAGCCACCGTCGTCCTGCTGCTCGCCGCCGCCGGGCGCGACCCGGCGCAGCACCCCGACCCGCTGCGCCTGGACGTCACCCGGACGACGCCGCACCTCGCGCTGAGCGCCGGGCCGCACTACTGCCTGGGCGCCCCGCTGGCCCGGCTCGAGGGCCGGGTGGCGCTCAGCGCGCTGGCGCAGCGGCTCCAGCAGCCGAGGCTCGGGCGGCTGGAGTACAAGGAGAACCGCGTGCTCCGCGGCCCTGCTGTCCTCGAGGTCATGACGGCCTGATCCGCGGGAGGGTGCTGCCGCGTGCGCGGCGCCGCGGATCAGCCGCGCAGGTCGACGCAGGCGACCCTGTCGCCCGCGGCGGAACGGACCACCAGCGACGAGGGACCGGCGGCGGCGACCTCGAAGACGGTGTCGTCGGCGACCGCGTTGCCGGCCTCGTCGGCCGTGAAGGGGAGGGCGAGCTCGGTGCTGCCCGGCAGGTCGTAGTCACCCGCCGGGGCTGCGCACGTGCCGGTCGACAGCCGGCCGGCGTACGCGGCTCCGGCGCGCAGGCCGCTCAGCTGCAGCCAGGCGCGCGTGGAGCCCAGCACCGTGCGCTCGACGGTCGCCGTGCCGGCGACGGCGCTGCTCCGGGTGCGGCCGTGCCAGAGGGTCGCGCCGCTGCTGCGGTCGCCACGTGCGTCCCCGGGAGCAGCCGCGTACGCAGCGACCAGCTCCTGCTCCACCTTGGCGGGGACGGCTCCGGTGCCACCGAGCACGCGGACCCGTTCGAGGACGTCGGAGACCGAGGCCGAGGCGCTGGCGCTGACCGGGTTGACCTCGTCGAGCCAGGTCTGCACCGCTGAGGCCTCCACGGTGTCGTCTGCCAGCAGCAGGATCCCCTCGTCGACCGCGATGGCCGAACCCGCCGCGACAGCGTCCGGCCAGTCACGGGCCGTGGTCAGCCACAGCTCGCTCGGGTCGGCGCCCGCGAGGACGGCCCACTTCGCCATCTCCAGCGAGGTGGCGAAGCGGTCTGCACCGGCGATGCGCTCCACGTCCGGCACGATCCCGGCCGTGGCGGTCGCGACGCTGGAGGCGACGGCGGTGGTGCCACCCACGATGTCGACGGCGTCGTAGCCCCCGGTCCGCAGGGCGGCCGACGTGGCTGACGAGAGCGCCTCTGGCGCGGTGAGCAGGATCGGCCGACCCAGCAGCGCGGCGACGGGCGACACCGACACCGCATCCACCCAGCCCTGGCCGTCCGGCGCGTTGCCCTTCACCAGGAACGCGTTCGTCGAGGGCATCTGCCGGCCGATGGCCGCGGCGGTGGCGTACCGGTCCGTGCCCGCGACGCGGGTGATCTCGTCCGCCGCGATGCCCAGGCCGCGCAGGTCGCTCACGACCGTCGGGGACAGCGCGGTGGTGCCGCCCAGCAGCACGACCTGGGTCGCCCGCAGTCGGCGGATCTCCGCCGCCACCCGCGGGTCGAGGCCCCCGGACCCGGTGAGCAGCAGCGGGCCGCCGCGGCGGGACGCCAGCGGGGCGCCGGCGAGCGCGTCGGGGTACAGGTCGGCGCGGGCGAGCGTCACCGCGCGGGCCGCGCCGGGGAAGCCCTCCTTCGAGGCGGCCACGGCGGTGCCGATGCGGTCGGTGCCCGCGACGCGCTGCAGCACCGGCCCCTCGGGCTGGCGCGTGGCCGGCGGCGCCGGGTCGTCCATGAAGGGGCAGCCGGTCGGGTGCGGGTCGGTCTCCGCGTTGTAGGTGATGCAGCTGGCGTTGACCAGCACGTTGCCCGCGGGCACGTAGGTGTCGCGCTGCTCGCAGCTCGGGAACGGCAGGCTCACCTTCGGCAGCTCGGTCTGCTGGAAGCTGCCGTACGTGATCGCTCCAGCCGCCTCGGGCTTGGTGTTGGCGTCCGCGTCGGTGCTGTCCCAGCAGTTGCCCTCGCCCTCGACGTCCCAGGCGAAGTCGTAGCCGTTCGGCTGGACCAGCCCGTTGGCGGGGTTCTCGGCGAGCCGGTTGCCGCTGTAGGTGTTCCAGTGCGAGTTCTCCTCGAACGGGCACATCTGGTCGCCGTCCGGACCGCAGTTCGGGCGGAAGTGGGCCTCGGGCACCACCGTCTCCTCCCGCACCTCGGCGGGGATGGAGAACTGGAACGTGCCCTGCCGCCAGTTGTCGTAGAAGGAGTTCTGCGTCGCCCAGTTGAAGTTCCCGCCGGCGACCAGCAGGCCCGTGCCGACCGGCTGCGGCGTCGCGGGGCAGACGGCGCCGTCGCCGTAGTCGCGCTCGGGGATCGGCAGCGCGCACTGGCCGGTGACCGCGTAGCGCGAGTAGTAGTTCTCGTTGTTGCTGTGGAACAGGTTCTTCTCCCACAGGGCGTGGTTCTGCGGGGTCCCCGGGTGCCCGGCGAACAGGCTGTCGGTGGCGAGCCCCGTCGAGTTGTGGTCGAACTCGTTGTGGTGGGCCCAGATGGAGTTGCCCGTGGTCCCGGAGTAGCCGAGTCCGTTGTGGTGGCTGCGACAGCCGCGCACCTCGGTGGAGAAGGTCATCTCGTCCCGGTGCACCGGGATCAGCCCCGCGTCCTTGTTGATGTTCGGCGACGCGCCGGGGTACACGGTGGAGTCGCCGTTCGCCTGGCCGCTGCAGTTCTCGTACCGCACGAAGGACAGGAAGCTCAGGAAGCCGTACTCGTGGTTGAAGCTGGCATCGACCTCGTCGAACGTGGCGCCGGCGGTCTCCAGCACGTAGACGGCGTTGAACTCGAACTGCTGCGCCATCAGGCGCTTGAGGTACAGCCCGTCGGCCCGGTCGCCCTTGAGGCCGTTGAGGATCTTGAAGTCGCCGTCCACCACGACGTCGCGGGGGCTGGCGCCGGTGCCCTCGATCTGCAGGCCGCACAGGTTGCTGTCGCAGCGCAGGTTGGCATCCGTGGGCGTCACGTCGCCCAGGACGGCCACCAGGTTGTCCTTGTGCGGGCACAGCCGCTGCTGCTCGTAGGTCAGCGCCGGCACGTCGGCGCCCGTGTCCTCGGAGACAGGGGCGATCGCCTTGCACTGCGGGCCCAGGTCCTCGCGTCCGACGGGAGCGCCGCCGAACTCCTTGTTCATCCGGAGCGACGGCTCCTCGCGGTAGACGCCGGGCAGCACGAGGATGCGCGTGCCCCGGGGCCCGTTCTTCTCCACGGAGTCGACCGCGGCCTGGAGGTGCTGGAAGTCGCAGCCCCGGGCGAGCAGCCCGAGGTTGCGCTTGCGCACCGGCGCCGGGAGCGTGGCCAGGCGCTGCGCAGCGTCCGGCTTGCACACGACCAGCGACGGGCCGCTGTCGCGGTAGTCGGGGTGGGCGGCGGGTGCGGGCTCGAAGGCCTCCCGCTCCTCGTGGGCGTAGGCCTGGCCTCCCAGCGGGGCGGCCAGCAGCAGAGCGGCGAGCAGGGCGACGAAGCGAGGACCACGGGCGAACTTCAAGACCTGCTCCTGCACGAGGACGGCGGCGGGTGCCTGACAGTGTCAGACGAACCCGTCGGCGTCAGCCGTACGGAGCTCTGCCCGTCGCGCTAGGTGCGTCGGGTGCGCCGGGGGTTCGCCAGCGGGGTCCACGGGCGCTGCTCGTCGCGGCGGTCCTCGGGGCGGGCGGTCTCCATGTCGTTGCTCACGAGATCGCCCTGCCCCGAAACGCTGCCCTCAGTCCGTGACCTGCCTCACCGGCCGTCGGGCGTGCCCTGCACGTCGACCGGGATCTGCGCCTGAGCCTCGCCCGACGCCGGCAGGACCTTCTTGATCGCTGACGGGTCCTTCTTGGTCTTGCGGAGCGAGGCGACGACGGTGATCGCCAGGACGGCGACGATGACACCGAGCGAGGTGAAGGTCCCGATGTCCGGGGCCCAGTCCTTGCCCCACGGATACTCGTGCGCAGCGTGCAGGATGAGCTTGATGCCGATGAAGCCGAGGATGACCGCCAGCCCCTTGGACAGGTAGACCAGCCGGTCGAGAAGCCCGTCGAGCAGGAAGTACAGCTGGCGCAGGCCCATGAGCGCAAAGGCGTTGGCCGTGAAGACGATGTACGCCTCCTCGGTCAGCCCGAAGATCGCCGGGATGCTGTCCAGCGCGAACAGGATGTCGGTGGAGCCGATCGCGATCATCACCAGCAGCATCGGCGTGACGACCCGCCGGCCGTCGATCTTCGTGGTGACCTTGGCGCCGTCGTAGTCCGGCGTCGTCGGCAGCACCCGCTCCATGAGCTTGACGAAGGCGTTGCTCTCGCTCTCGCTCTCCTCGTCGTGGCCGCGCGCCAGCTTGACGGCGGTGAAGACGAGGAAGGCGCCGAACAGGAAGAAGACCCAGACGAACCGCTCGATCGCGGCCGCGCCGACCGCGATGAAGATGCCGCGCAGGATCAGCGCCAGCACGATGCCGAACAGCAGGACCTTGTGCTGGTAGGCCGCCGGCACGGCGAAGCTGGACATGATGATGACGAAGACGAACAGGTTGTCGACGCTCAGCGAGTACTCGGTGATGTAGCCGGCGAAGAACTGCCCGGCGTACTCGCCCCCCGAGACCACGCCGATGCCGATGCCGAACAGGACGGCCAGCCCCACGTAGAAGAGGACCCAGCGGGTGGCCTCACCCATCTGGATGACGTGCGGCCCCTTCTTCGCCGCGATGGCGAGGTCGATCAGGAGCAGGCCGACGAGGCCGCCGATGGTGGCGAACCAGACCCAGGTCTCGACGTGCAAGGGGTGCCTCCGGTAGTCAGGGGTGGGGGCTACCGGAGGTCTCTCCCGCCCGCAGGCGGACCAAGCGCGCCGGGCCCACTCTCGGCCGTGCTGACGACACGCTCGCGCGGGGATACTCCCCTCCGTAACGCTCACGCTACCCGCGCACCGCCCGACAACGTCTCAGGAGCCCCACACCGTGACCAGCCTCTCCCCCGACCTCGCCGCCGTCGCGGAGGGCACCAAGGGCTTCCTCCCCCCGGACGAGGCGGAGGCACTGCTGGAGGCCGCGCTGCAGGGGCCGCCCGGCACCTGGCTGGAGGTCGGGACGTACTGCGGCAAGTCGACGGTGCACCTCGGCAGCGCCGCCCGCGACCGGGGCGCGCACCTGGTGACGCTGGACCACCACCGCGGCTCCGAGGAGAACCAGCCCGGGTGGGAATGGCACGACGCCTCGCTGGTCGACCCGCACACCGGCCGGCTCGAGACGCTCCCCCACCTGCGGCACACCCTCTGGGACGCGGGCCTGGACGAGGTGGTCAGCGTCGTCGTGGGCACCACGCAGCAGGTCGGCGGCTGGTGGGCCACCCCGCTGACCCTGCTGTTCCTGGACGGCAACCACACCGAGGAGGTCGCGCAGCACGACTACGCGGCGTTTGCGCGCCACCTCGTGCCGGGCGGGCTGCTGCTCGTGCACGACGTCTTCGAGCGGCCCGAGGACGGCGGCCGTCCGCCGTGGAACGTCTTCCAGCGGGCGCTGCGCGAGGGTTTCCAGGAAGTCTCGGCGACCGGCTCGCTCAGGGTGCTGCGGCGCCCCTGAGCCAGAGCGCACGCACGTCGTCCGGCACCGGGGTCGGCGTGCGCTGCGCATCGGTCAGCACGTACGTCGTGCGGACCCGGCAGCACAGCCGGTCGCCGACGGAGATCGTGAAGGCGACGACGAAGCTGGTGCGCCCGACCCGCTCGACCTGCCCGTCGACGTCCACCACGTCGCCCCAGCGGGCCGGGGAGGACCACTGCAGCTCGGTGGCGACGACCGAGGTGTCCAGCCCGCGGGCGAGCAGGTCGCCGTAGGACAGCCCATGCTCGGCGAGCACGTAGGCGACGGCCTCGTCGGCGTAGGCGAGGTAGTGCGCGTTGAACACGACGCCCTGCTGGTCGCACTCGGCGTAGCGGACGGGGGCGGACCAGGCGGGCACGCGGGCTCCGATCAGGTGACGCAGATGTCCTCGGGCAGCAGCACCCCGGTCGGAAGGTCGTCCGCGGCGAACAGCGCGAGCGTCGGCCCGCCGGCCAGCGCGTCGGCCGCGAGCACCACGGCCGCGGCGGTCCAGGAGGAGCGTTCGACGGGCCAGCGCACTCCCTCGTCGAAGACCAGGCCGGTCCAGTACGAGCCGTCCTCCTCGCGCAGGTGCTGCACCTCGCGCAGCAGCTGCAGGGCGCGGTCGCGGTCGCCGAGGGCGGCCAGCGTGAGGACCAGCTCGGCGGTCTCCGCACCGGTCACCCAGGGCCGGTCGGCCACGCAGCGGGCGCCGACGCCCGGCACGACGAACTCCTCCCAGCGCTCGTCGAGCATCCGGCGGGCAGCCTCACCGCGCACGGCGCCGCCGAGCACCGGGTAGTACCAGTCCATCGAGAAGCGGCTCTTGTCGAGGAAGACCTCGGGGTGGTGCGCGACGGCGTGCTGCAACCGGCCGGCGGCCAGCTCCCACTCCGGCTGCGGCTCGTCGAGCAGGTCGGCCAGGGCAAGGCCGCAGCGCAGCGCCTGGTACGCGCTGGACGACCCGGTCACCAGGCTGTCCGGGTCGGGCACGCCCTCGGGCGAGCGGGACCAGTGCAGCTGCCCGTCCGGGTGCTGCAGGTCGAGCACGAAGTCCAGCGCGCGGCGGACGTGCGGCCACATCTGGTCCACCAGCGACCGGTCACCGGTGACGGTCCACCACTGCCAGACGCCCACGGCCACGTAGGCGCACTGGTTGGTGTCGACGCTGGCGTCCAGCACCCGCTCACCGTCGTACTTCATCCGCCAGGCGCCGTCGGCCTCCTGGGTGCGGCGCATCCAGGCGTAGGCCGCCCGTGCCTCCTCCATGCGGCCGCCGAGCACCAGCGCCATCGCGCACTCGACGTGGTCCCACGGGTCGGTGTGCCCGTCCGGCCAGGGCAGCGCGCCGGAGGAGTGCTGCACCGACGCGATGGCCGCGACCGTCTGGTCGAGCTGGGCGGCCGTCAGGACGCCCGGCAGGTCACGCAGCTCCACGGACCGTCCCCGACTCGGGCTTGCGCAGGTAGACGACCAGGCTCTTGCCGATCACCGGGTCCAGCGTCTTCTCGAGCACGCGGGTCAGCAGCGGCTTCTTCATCATGTCCCAGACGAGCAGGCGGTGGTACGCCTTGACCAGCGGGTGGTCGGCGTTGTCGACGCCGACGGCGCACTTGAGCCACCAGTACGGCGCGTGCAGAGCATGGGTGTGGTGGCCGTCGACCGGCGTCAGACCGGCCGTGGTCAGCCGGCGGCGCAGCTCGTCGCCGCGGTAGATGCGGACGTGACCG
>JAOPWK010000190.1 GCA_025965735.1 Frankiales bacterium | reverse complement strand
GCGCAGCCGCGGCTGGCGCGTGCTGCGGACGCCCCGCCGGTTCTGGCTGCGGACAGCGCTGCTGGCCGGCCTCGCCGTTGTCGGCGTCGCCGCCACCGCCCTGCCCTTCCTGCTGTCGGCCGCGCCTGCCGTCTCGGCGAATCCCGGACAGGGCACGGTCAGCCGGGGCGCCGTGCCCCGGCCGGCAGACGCGGACACGCCCGTCGGACCCGGTACCCCGCACGGCGACAGCCAGCTCATCACGCTCGAGGTGGACGGGCTGGAGCGGTCGTACTTCATGCTGCCGGCGCTCGGCGTGCCGGAGGACGAGCCGTCGCCGCTGCTCGTCGTCCTGCACCAGGACGTCAGCAGCGGCAGGGAGATCGCCGTCGACCTGGGCCTGGACAGCCTGCGCCGCCAGGGCGTCACGCTGGTCTACCCGGACGGCTTCGGCGGCTCCTGGAACTCCGGCGCCTGCTGCGGCATCGCCGCGGCCAAGGACGTCGACGACGTCGGCTTCGTGATGGAGGTCCTCGAGGACGTTGGACGTCACACGAGCATCGACCGCTCGCGCCGGGCCCTGCTCGGCTACTCCGGCGGCGGCATGCTGGCCTACCGCCTGATGTGCCAGGAGCGGACCGACCTGCTCGCGGTGGTCGAGGTCAACGGCAGCCTCGAGGCCCCCTGCGAGAGCGACCTCACCCTTCCTGACGTCCTGGCCGTGCACGGCGAGAAGGACGGCAGCGTCGGCCTCACGACCACCCGCTACGTCAACCACCTGCACATGTCGCCCCGGCCCGTGACCTCGACCCTGGACAAGGTCAGCGTCCAGGCCGGCTGCGGCGCGCGCACCACCGGCGAGCAGGACGGGATCCCCACCTGGCGGTGGGAGGACTGCCGCGGCGGCGGCACCGTCGAGGCCCAGATCGTGCCCGACGCCGGCCACGGCTGGGCCGACGTCGGCGGTGCCGAGCGGGCGCTGGCGTGGCTGCTGCCCCGCCTCACCCAGGACGCGTAGCCCGACCCTCAGTGCTGCCGCGGCACCCAGGCGGCGTCGGCGCGCTCGGCGGTGTACCGCAGGTGCGAGCGCGGGCCGGCCTCGTCGCCGAGGTCGAGCAGCAGCGTCAGCGGGATGCCCGCGGCCAGCAGGTCGTGCGTGCGCCGGACGAGCACCGCGACGTCCAACGGGTGGCGAGGCGCGGGCATGGACGGGACGGTCTGCACGGCGGTCTCCTCTGGAGGTCCTGAGACCTCAGTGATCGACCGCCGGAGGCAGTGCGCGCAGGGCTGAACGGGTGGTCTGGCCCCGGTGCGCCCCGGATGTCCGGCTGTCAGCCGCCGCGGTTCTCCTCGGCGCTCTCGACGCCCTGCACCGCGGCGAGCACGGTCGCCTGCTCGGGCGCCTCCTGCGCGCTGTCGACGGACGGCAGCGACGGCAGCAGGCTGGAGGAGAGCGTGCCGACCCAGGTGCAGCCGTCGTCCACCTTGCCGACCTCGAACAGGTCGCCGTCCTTCGGGCGCAGCAGGTAGTCGCCGGACGACGCGGCGTCGGCGGAGTCGGAACCGGCAGGGACCAGGAAGACAGTGGGCATGTCGAGCGCCTACCCGGCTGTGCCGCGAGCATGCAAGGCCTACGGTCGCCATGGAGACGCTGACCGACCACGAGGACCTCGAGCAGGACGGCCGGCTGTCGAGCTACCGGCCGCCCGAGGTGCTGGGCCTGGCCGCCTTCGCGCTCGGTGTGGCCGCCGTCCCCGGGTTCGGGCTGCTGAGCGGCCAGGTGCTGATGGCGCTGGGCGGCCAGGGCGGTCCGTCCCAGACGCTGCAGGTGCTCGCCGGTCTGGTCAGCGCAGCGCTGGCTGCGAGACCGCTGCTGATGGGGCTCGAGGCCACCCGACTGCTGCTGGAGGACGACCCGCTGTGGGTGTCCGGCGTCGCGCGCCGCTGTCGTGCTGGGTGCGGTGGCTGTCCTGCTCCGGCTCGGCCACGTGGTGATCGCGGCGCTGGCGGACAACCCCTCCTACTTCGGGGTGTAGCCGCCGGTAGGCCGGCGCCCCTCAGGCAGGAGCGAGGGGCAGCGACCCCCGGACGGGTGCGGCCGACAGGTTGCGGAGGAAGACAGCGGCCATGCGGCCGGCGTGCGCCTTGGCCTCCTCCGCGACCAGCCCCGCGAACAGCTCGTCGACGCTGCGCTCCCACAGCTCCAGCCAGCGGGTGAAGTGGCTGCCGGTCAACGGGATCCGCTGGTGGACACGGCGGTGGACGTCCATCGTGCGGCCGCTGTAGGACCCGGTCCGGAACAGGACCTGCTCCCAGAACGCGCCGATCACCGGCAGGTGCTCGTCCAGGTCCAGCCGCATCACGTCGACGAACACCGGGCGCAGCACCGGGTCGCTCATCGCCCGGCCGTAGAAGCGGGCCAGCAGCACGTCGAGGTCGGCCCGGCCCGCGATGTCGCCCACGGCTAGTCGTGCTTGACGACGGTGAGCAGCACCGAGCTGTCCTCCAGCGCGGACAGGCTGTGCCGCTCCTGCGGGACGACGAGCAGGTCCCCCGGGCTGCCCTCCCAGGACGTGCGGCCGCCGTCGAGCCGGACCCGGCCGGTGAGGACGTGCACGGTGGCCTCGCCGGGGTTCTCGTGCTCGGCGAGGCTGGATCCGGCGGAGAGCGCGATGACCGTCTGGCGCAGCGCGTGGTCGTGCCCGCCGTAGACGGTGTGGGCGGCGCGCCCGCTGCTGGCAGCGACCGCCTTGCTGGTCTGCTCGCGCGCGGTGGCGATCAGGCTGAGCTTGTCCATGTCGTGCCTCTCCGAGGGAGTGCGTCCGGCCGCTTGCAGCCTGTCCCGGGGCACGTCCGCTGCGCATGAGGCGAAGGTCCCGACGCCCCTCCGGCTACTTCAGGAGCTGGCGCGCCATCACCATGCGCTGGACCTGGTTGGTGCCCTCGTAGATCTGCGTGATCTTGGCGTCGCGCATCATCCGCTCGACCGGGAAGTCGCGGGTGTAGCCGTAGCCACCGAACAGCTGCACGGCATCCGTCGTCACCGACATCGCCGTGTCGGACGCGAAGGTCTTGGACGCGCTGGACAGGAAGGTCAGGTCCGGGTCGCCGCGCTCGGCGCTGGCGTTCGCGGCGTAGACCAGGTGGCGGGCGGCCTCCACCTTCATGGCCATGTCGGCCAGCATGAACTGCACGCCCTGGAACTCCGCGATGGCCTTGCCGAACTGCTTGCGCTCCTTGACGTACGCGACCGCGGCGTCGAGCGCCCCCTGCGCGATGCCGACGGCCTGCGCGCCGATCATCGAGCGGGTGTGGTCGAGCGTCTTCAGCGCCGTGATGAAGCCGGTGCCCTCGTCGCCGATGATGCGGTCGGCCGGGATGACGACGTTGTCGAAGTAGACCTCGCTGGTCGGCGAGCCCTTGATGCCCATCTTCTTCTCGGCCGGCGCGACGGACAGGCCCGGGTCGTCCTTGTGCACGACGAACGCCGAGATGCCCTTGGCGCCGCGCCCGGGGTCGGTCACGGCCATGACGGTGAAGTGCGTGTTCACGGCGGCGCCCGTGATCCACATCTTCGAGCCGTTCAGGACGTAGGTGTCGCCGTCGCGCACGGCGCGGGTCTTCATCGCGGCGGCGTCCGACCCCGCCTCGCGCTCGGACAGGGCGTACGAGAACGTCGCCTCCCCGCTGGCCACGAGCGGGAGGTAGCGCTGCTTGAGCTCCTCGCTGCCCGACAGGATCAGCCCCATCGTGCCGAGCTTGTTGCCGGCCACGATCAGCGAGGAGGCGGCGCAGACGCGGGCGACCTCCTCCACGACGATCGAGTGCGCGATCCGGTCCGCACCGGCGCCGCCGTACTGCTCCGGCACGTGGATGGCGAGCAGGTCGGCCCGCTTGAGCTCCTCGTGCACGTCCCACGGGTACTCCGCCGACTCGTCGATCTCCGTCGCCCTCGGAGCGATCTTGTCCTCGGCGAGCTCGCGCACCGCCTTGCGGAGCAGCTGGTGCTCCTCGGTGAGGCCGTAGAGGGAGTAGGAGGGGTCGCTGCTCATGTGCCGATCGTATTCGGCCCGCCGGTAGCCTGCCGCCCATGAACGCCCGCCCTCGTCTGACCGTCATCGGCACCGGCTACCTCGGCGCGACCCACGCCGTGTGCATGGCCGAGCTCGGGTTCGAGGTGCTCGGGCTGGACGTGCTGCCGGAGAAGGTGGAGGCGCTGCAGTCAGGGCGGGTGCCGTTCTACGAGCCCGGCTTGCCGGAGCTGCTGCAGAAGAACCTGGCCTCCGGGCGGCTGCGCTTCACCACCTCCTACGAGGAGGTCGGGGCCTTCGGTGACGTGCACTTCGTCTGCGTGGGCACGCCGCAGAAGAAGGGCGAGTACGCCGCCGACATGACCTACGTCGACGCCGCCTTCACCTCGCTGGTCCCGCACGCGAAGCCGGGCTCGCTGCTTGTCGGCAAGAGCACCGTCCCGGCCGGCACCGCCGAGCGGCTGGCCGAGCAGATCGACGCCGCGCGCGGCGGTGAGCTGGAGCTGGCCTGGAACCCGGAGTTCCTGCGCGAGGGCTTCGCGGTCGAGGACACCCTGACGCCCGACCGACTCGTCTTCGGCGTCCGCTCCGCCCGGGCCGAGGAGCAGCTGCGGGCGGCGTTCCAGCCGGTCATCGAGGAGTCCTCTGCCGGCCCGGCCGTCCCCGTCGTGGTCACCGACTTCGCCACCGCTCAGCTGGTGAAGGTCGCCGCGAACGCGTTCCTGGCCACGAAGATCTCCTTCATCAACGCGATGGCCGAGGTGTGCGAGGCGACCGGCGGAGACGTGACCCTGCTGAGCAAGGCGCTGTCGTACGACACCCGCATCGGCGGGCGCTTCCTGCACGCCGGACTCGGCTTCGGCGGCGGCTGCCTGCCCAAGGACATCCGCGCGTTCATGGCGCGCGCCGGGGAGCTGGGCGTGGACCAGGCGCTGAGCTTCCTCAAGGAGGTCGACGCGATCAACCTGCGCCGTCGCGCACGCATGATCGACCTGGCCCGCGAGCTGGTGGGCGGCTCCTTCGGCGGCGTGCGCGTCGCGGTCCTCGGCGCGGCCTTCAAGCCGAACAGCGACGACATCCGCGACAGCCCCGCGCTGGACGTGGCGGCGAGCATCCAGCAGCAGGGCGCCGCTGTCACGCTGTACGACCCCGAGGCGATGGACAACGCCCGGATCAAGCACCCCGAGCTGGGCTACCGCGAGAGCGCCGTCGAGGCGGCCCGCGGCGCCGACGTCGTGCTGCACCTCACCGAGTGGTCGGAGTTCCGCGAGATGGACCCGGCCGTGCTGAGCGAGGTCGTCAGCGAGAAGCGCATCGTCGACGGCCGCAACGCCCTTGACCCGGAGAGGTGGCGCGCCGCCGGCTGGACCTACCGCGCGCTCGGGCGCCCCTAGCGCCTCAGGGCTTGCAGACCCACCGGCTGGCCAGCGCGCTGAGCGAGCCGCCCGCCGTGTGGTGCGCCGCCGCGTGCTCCGGCCCGCGTCCGGCCAGGCGGGCCAGCCGCTCGTCGTCCGGGGTCGCGACGCGGAAGCTGCCCGGGTGCGACGCGTCGCGCGCGGCCGGCTTCTTGCCGTCGAAGCGCAGCACGTCGATGCCGCGGGCGGTGTAGTCGGTCACCCAGACCGTGTCCGGACTGACCCAGTAGACCGCCGAGGACTGCCCCGGCAGCGGCTGCCAGAAGCCGCGCTCCTCGACGGCGCCCTTCTTGGTGACCTCGAGGAAGCGGACGCCGAAGCCGTACCAGGCCATGGCGACCAGGCCGCCGTCCTTGAACGACGGGTGCGGGTCAAACCAGTGGCCGCACAGCTCGGAGACCAGCGTCTTGCCCTCGGTCGGCAGGCCCGCGCCGATCGTGTAGTCGCCGGTGCGCGTCCACACCGGGACACCGCCCTCGCCCTTGGTCGTCCGCTTGGTGTCGTGCACGAAGAAGGTGCCGTCCTCGGGCGTCGTGCAGCCGTACCCGGACTCGCTGCCGCCCAGGACGAAGCGGTCCTTGCCGCCGCGAGGCCAGGCCATCCCGTGCGTGTAGCGGTCGTCCGGAAGCGGCCCGCGCGCGAGCACCTTCGGCTTCAGCGGGTTGCGGGCGTCGAGGTAGGTGACCGGGTTCGAGGCGGTGAGAAGCAGGCCGGGCCTGACCTCGGTGAGGTCGTGCGAACCGTCGACGCCCGCAGCCTCGAGCCAGTTGCCGACGACCTTCGGCTTCTGGGGGTCGCGCAGGTCGGTGATGGTGCCTTCGGACCCGTAGACGAACGTGCAGTCCAGCACGCACGTGTTGGTGTGGTTGCCGGCATCGGTGATCGTGGCGATGACGGTCGGGAGCGTGCGGTTCGTGACGTCCACGACGTGCAGCAGACCGGTGTACGACTGCCCGGTCACCAGGACCTTGCCGTTGGTGTCGACGTCCTCCCGCTCCTGGTTCGGGGTCTGCGGCACCGCGACAAACCCCTTCGGCACGGGCAGGTCGGGGTTGGAGGTGTCGTAGATCGTGATGCCCTTGCCGGTGCGCAGGAAGAAATCCTTGCCCAGAACCCGGCCGCCGATGGAGTCGGTGTCCAGCGGGAGGGTCGCCACGTGCGTGACGTTGGACGTCTTCACGTAGCCGGGGCCGACCTGCGGCGCCGCCCCCGAGGGGGCGGCGGCGGCCAGCAGGCAGACGGAGGTGGCGGCGAGGGCGAGGCGGCGCATGCCGCTGGGTTCGACGCCGGTGCGCGCGCTCCTGCCGGGGGTAGGCAGCAGGCATGCCGCACGGAGACCGCGCCACCGTGGACCGCCTGCTCGCCCTGCCGACGTGGGCTGTCGTCGGCCTCTCCAACGACAGGAGCAGGGCAGCGTACGGGGTGGCCGCCTTCCTGCAGAGCCTCGGCCGGCGGATCGTGCCGGTGCACCCGCAGGCCGAGACGGTGCACGGCGAGCAGGGCTACCCGACGCTGGCCGACATCCCGTTCGACGTCGACGTGGTGGACCTGTTCGTGCGGTCCGAGCTGGCCGGACCGGTCGTCGACCAGGCCGTGGCCAAGGGCGCCAAGGCGGTCTGGATGCAGCTCGGCGTGGTCGACCACGAGGCGGCGGAGCGCGCCGAGGCAGCCGGGCTCGAGGTCGTCATGGACCGCTGCCCGAAGATCGAGTGGCGGTAGGTAGTCCCACTCTCGAAAGCCCGCTCGGCCGCGCCGAACCTGTGCGCATGATCGCTTCCGTGAGGACCCTCGACCCGACGCGCTGCCCGCAGTGCACGGCCCTGCTGCCCGGCACCGGCGGCTGCCCCGCCTGCGGGCTGCGGCTGACCGGTCCGGACGCGGCCCGGCTCTGGGAGGTCGACACCGCCCTGCACCGCCTCGACGCCGAGCGCGTGCCGCTGCTCGCCGAGCGCTCCGCGTTGCTGGCTGCGCTGCGCGGTGACCCGGCCGACGTGGCCCCGGCCGCTGCTCCCCCGGCGGCCGAGTGGACGCCGCAGCGCACCTCCAACGCCCTGCTCGGCCTGGGCGGGCTGCTGCTGGCGGTGGCCGCTCTCGTGTTCACGGCGGTGACGTACGAGCGGCTCGGCGCCGGCGGGCGGGCCGCCGTGCTGCTCGCCCTCACCGTGCTCGCGGGGCTCGCCGTCCCCCGCGCCCGGCTGCGCGGCCTGAGCTCCACTGCGGAGACGCTCACCGCGGTCACGCTGGTGCTCGCCGCCCTGGACGCCTACGGCCTGCGCAAGCTGGGCCTGGCCGCCGGCAGCGACCCGGCCGTCTACGCCGCCGGCAGCGCCGCCGTGCTCGCGGTCCTCTGCGCCGGCTACGCCACCGTCGTGCCGGTCCGGTTCGCGCGCGCCGCAGCCGTCGTCCTCAGCCAGCTGCCCGTCCTGCTGCTGGTCCAGCACGCGCAGCCCTCCCCCGCGCAGGCCGGCCTCGTGCTGGTCGGCCTGGCGGCGGCCGACCTCGCCGTGGTCGCCGGACTGC
>JAOPWK010000170.1 GCA_025965735.1 Frankiales bacterium | reverse complement strand
TACCTGCACCCGAGCGCCGGCATCTTCGGCGTCTACGCCGAGGACCAGCAGGCCTGGTGGGGCCCGCCGCAGGCCGGGGTCATGGACGAGTTCCGTGACCTGGGCGACGGCTACGGGATCCTCGTCGAGGGCTCGCAGTGGTACTCCGGCGTCTTCGCCTTCCAGCTGGCCCGCCGCGACGGCAAGCAGGCCAAGGAGGCCATGAGCAAGCTCGGCCGCATGGCCGACTTCCTGTTCATCCTGCGCGACCACAAGGGCGGCACCGTCACGATCGACGAGGCCGGCGAGGCGGTGCACGCCTACGAGCTGACCGACGAGCGCGACATCGCCGCCTACCGCAAGGGCCTGCGCGTGATGGCCAAGCTGCACGAGGCGGCGGGCGCGGAGGAGCTGTGGTTCGGGACGACGCCGCGCGTCTGGAAGCGCGGCGACGACGTCGACGCCTGGTGCGACGAGCTCGACCAGCTGCACATCGGCGCGGGCGGGCTGTTCATGGGCTCGGCGCACCAGATGGGCAGCGCCCGCATGGGCACCGACCCGACCACCTCGGTGGCCCAGCCGACCGGCGAGCTGCACGACGTGCCGGGCGTCTGGATCGGCGACACCAGCGCGTTCCCGACCCCGTCGGGCGCCAACCCGATGCTCACCTGCATGGCCCTCGCGCACCGCACCGCCGAGCAGATCAGCGGCAAGCGCGACGAGCAGCCGATCCCCGCCCAGGCCGAGAAGGCCCTCGACAACGCGCCCGCGGCCTAGGAGGCCGTCCACATGAACCCGCAGATGCACACCCGCGACACCATCTACGTCGACGGCGCCTTCATCCCGTCCACGGGAACCGGCACCCTCCCCGTCACCAACCCCTTCACCGAGGAGGTCATCGGGCACGTCCCCGAGGGCACCGTCGAGGACGTCGACAAGGCGGTACGCGCTGCTGCCGCGGCGTTCCCGGCCTGGTCCGCGACCTCGCGCGCCGACCGCGTGAAGATGTGCTCGGCCATCGCCGACGGCCTCAAGGCCCGCGCCCAGGAGGTGGCGCTTCTCGCCTCCTCCGAGATGGGCGCGCCGTGGCAGCTGGCCGTCATGGTGCAGGCCGGCCTGCCGGTCATCGACTTCGCCTCCATCGAGGACGTCATCGACGACGTCGAGTGGGAGCGCCGTACCGGCAACTCGCTGCTGGTGCGCCAGCCGGTCGGCGTCGTCGGCTGCATCACGCCGTGGAACTACCCGCTGCACCAGATCTCGGCCAAGGTCGCCGCGGCCTTCGCCGCCGGCTGCACCGTGGTGCTCAAGCCCTCCGAGCTGGTGCCTGGCGTCGCCTACCTGCTGGCCGAGGTCATGGACGCGGTCGGCCTGCCGCCCGGCGTCTTCAACCTGGTGCCCGGCACCGGGCCGGTCGTCGGCGAGGCGATCGTCAAGCACGAGCTCGTCGACATGGTCTCCTTCACCGGCTCCACCCGCGCCGGGCGGCGCGTCGCCGAGCTGGCCGCTGCGGCGCCCAAGCGCACGTCGCTCGAGCTCGGCGGCAAGAGCGCGTCGGTGCTGCTCGACGACCTGTCCGCCGAGGAGATGGGCAACGCCGTCGCGGGCTCGCTGACCGGCTGCCTCATCAACTCCGGCCAGACCTGCAGCGCCACCACCCGGCTGCTCGTCCCGCGCGACCGGCTGCCCGAGGTCGAGGGGCTGCTCGAGGTGTTCGCGCAGTTCGCCCCCGTGGGTGACCCGATGTCGCCGGACACCCAGCAGGGCCCGCTGGTGAGCAAGGTCCAGCAGGAGCGCGTCCGCGAGTACATCTCCGGCGCACTCGCTGAGGGCGCCAAGCTCGTCGCGGGCGGGCCGGAGCAGCCGGAGTCGACGCCGACCGGCTTCTTCGTCAAGCCCACGGTGCTCGTCGCCGAGGCCGGCTCGACCATCGAGCAGGAGGAGGTCTTCGGGCCCGTCCTCACGGTCGTCCCGTACGACGGCGGCGACGAGGAGGCCCTGCGCATCGCGAACGGCACGCCCTACGGGCTGTCCGGTGCGGTGTGGGCCTCCGACAAGGACCGCGCGATCGCCTTCGCGCAGCGGATGCGCACCGGCCAGGTCGGCGTGAACGGCGGCGTGTTCAACCCGACGGCGCCGTTCGGCGGCTTCGGGCAGAGCGGCTACGGCCGAGAGCTGGGCTCGCTCGGCATCGAGGAGTTCACGACGGTGACGTCGCTCCAGCTGTGAGCGACTGCTCTAGCTGGGCTTGACGCTGAAGGTGGCCAGGGCGTCGGCGACGACGTCGTCCCCCTGGACCACCTCGGCCTCCACGACGATCAGCCGCTTGCCGCGCTTGCGGACCCGCGCCGTCGCCACCAGCGTCCCGGGCTGCCCCGGCTCGAGGTAGGTCACCGTCAGGCTCACCGTCACGGGCGACTCGCCTCCGGTGGTCGCCACGGCGGTGCCCATGGCCACGTCGATCATCGTGGCGAGCACACCGCCGTGCACGGTGCCGTGCGGGTTGAGGTGCTCCTCCCCCGCGTCGAGGCACACCCGGCCGGTGCCCTCCTCGACCGGCTCGACCTCGAGGGCGACGTGCTCGCGGAATCCCATGCGCGCCGCCCTACCCCCTGCGGCGCGCGTCCACGGCGGTGCCTGGCAGGAATCCGGGCGCCGGCGGTGAAGCAGTCCGCATGACCGTCTCCCGCCGCACCGTCCTCAAGGCGGGCGCCGCGTCCGGCGCCCTGCTGCTCGCCCGCCCCGCGCTCGCCGGGTCGCTCGGGCCGACGAAGGAGTTCTCCACGTCGCGCCGCAGCCGGCTGTTCCCGGGGACCTCCCTGGTGCACGCGGACCTGCACAACCACACCCTCTACAGCGACGGCGACGGCGACCCGGCGCTGGCGTTCGCGTCCATGCGCGCGGCGGGCGTCGACGCCGCAGCGCTCACCGACCACGCGACGGTCAGCAAGGCGCTCGGCGAGATCGAGGGCCCGTGCGGCGGCGGTGCCTGCAGCGGCGCCGAGGGCATCGACGAGAAGCGGTGGGCGGCCACCCGCGAGCTGGCGGACGGCGCGAACGTCGACCACTCCTTCACCGCGGTCCGGGGCTTCGAGTGGTCCAGCCCGACGCTGGGCCACATCAACGTGTGGTTCACCGAGGACTGGATCGACCCGCTGTCCACGGCCGGCAACACCACCGGCTCCGGCCTCGCGCAGTACCTGCACGCCGCTCCCGGCTTCGGCCCGGCGCTCAGCCCGACCGTCGACGCGGCGGTCCGCGCCCTGCCCAGCACGGGCCTGGGCATGAAGGCCTTCTACGACTGGCTGGACCGCGCACCGGCCACTGCGCCCGTGGCGGCGGCCGTGCTCTCCGGCGGCAACGACGGGCTGGCCGGCTTCAACCACCCCGGCCGCGAGCCGGGCCGCTTCGGCCACTTCGCCTACGACGCGCGGCTGGCCGAGCGGGTCGTCAGCATGGAGGTCTTCAACCGCGGCGAGGACTACCTGTTCGAGGGCTTCGACGCCGGACAGGGGTCGCCGCTGGTGGAGTGCCTGGACGCCGGCTGGCGGGTCGGGCTGACCGGCGTCAGCGACGAGCACGGCACCGACTGGGGCTACCCCGACGGCAAGGGCCGCACCGGGCTGTACGTCCGGGAGCTCACCCGGGCCGGTCTGCGCGAGGCGATGTCGTCCCGCCGCTTCTTCTCCACCCGCCTGCGCGGGCTGCGCTTCGGCGCGGCGGCCAACGGCAAGCAGATGGGCGCGACGGTCAGCCACAGGAAGGGCCTCATGCGCTTCACCGTCGACGTCGACCGCGGCCCCGAGTTCGTCGGCAAGCAGCTCGACGTGCAGGTGCTGATGACCGGTGCGCCGCTGCCGACCGTCGTGCACACCGAGCGCATCAGCGTGCCGGCCGACGGCGGGCTGGTCCGGTTCACCGCTCCGGTCAGCGCCGACGACGGCCGCTGGGTCGTGCTGCGGCTGACCGACCCCGCCGAGAAGCCCGACAGCCGTGCGCCGTCGGCGTACACCGCCTCCGGCGGCGCGATCGCCTACGCCTCACCGTTCTTCCTGGAGCCGTGACCCCGGCGAGCTGGCTGGCCCTGTGCGGCATCGCCGGGCCGTGCGCGTTCGTCGGCGCCTGGCTGCTCGCAGGGCTGCAGGAGCCGGACTACGAGCCGCTGCGCGACGCGATCAGCCAGCTCGCGCGCGAGGGGGCCGGCACCCGCCCGCTGATGACCGCGGGCTTCGTCGCCTTCGGCGTCCTGGTCCCGCTCTGGGCGCTGCTGCTGCGCCGGGTGCTCGGCACCGGCGTGGCCGTCGCGGCGGCGGTCGCGGGTCTGGCCACGCTCGGCGTGGCGCTGCTGCCGCTGACGGCCCAGGGCGGCCAGCCGCAGGACCTCGGCCACGGCATCGCCGCCGGGACCGGCTACCTGGTCATGGCCGCCACGCCGCTGCTCGCCGTCGCGCCGCTGCGGCGGCTCGGGCACGCGCGCGCGGCGGCCACCTCGACCGTGGTGGGAGTCGTGTCGCTGATCGCGCTGGTCGGCTCCCTGCTGGTCGTCGACCGCAGCGGCGGGCTGCAGCGGCTAGGGCTGACCGTCGTCGATGCCTGGCACGTCGTCGTGGCTGGCTGGGTGCTGCGCCGGCGGTAGCCCGGCCTCCCAGCGCTCCCGCCGCTCGTCCGCCGTCTGCTCCCACCACGGGGTGCCGCGCTCACCGAGGGCGGTCTTCGCCGCGTGCACCCGCGCCCGCGCGGCCTTCTCCGCCTCGGGGTCCTGCGCCCGCAGCGCTGCGCCGACGTCGCGGCGGGCGCTCATCAGCACCTTGCGCAGCTGCGCGGCCGCGTCCTCCGGGATCCCAGGGTCGGTCGCGCGCCAGCGCCTGCCGTCGATGACGACATAGCGGCCGTCCGGCGTCGGCTCGGCGCGGCTCATGAGGCTCGCTCCCGCGGCAGCACGAGCAGCAGCAGGGCACCCGCGAGCAGTCCGAGCGGCGCGGCACCCAGCGGGCCGGCGGCCACTCCGGAGCCGGCGACCAGCAGCGTGACGACCGCCGGCAGGCGCGTCCGCTCGTCGCGCAGCGCGCCCGCCGCGGCGCCGGCGAAGGCACCGAGCAGGGCGAGCCCGGCGGCGGTGGCGACGAGCCG
>JAOPWK010000117.1 GCA_025965735.1 Frankiales bacterium | reverse complement strand
CAAGGGAGTACCTGCGCACCGAGTCCGGCAGCGCGGTGCTGCTCCTGCTCGCCACCGTCGTCGCGCTGGTCTGGGCGAACAGCCCGTGGAGCGACAGCTACGAGCAGCTGTGGAGCACGCACCTGTCGGTGCAGCTCGGCGACTCGGCCATCGACGAGTCGCTGCGCCACTGGGTGAACGACGCGCTGATGACGCTGTTCTTCCTGCTGGTGGGGCTGGAGATCGCGCGCGAGCTGTCGGTGGGGGAGTACCAGGACCGCAAGGCCGTCGTCGCGCCCGCGCTGGCCGCGCTGGGCGGCTTGGTCGTGCCGGCGCTGCTCTACCTGGCGGTCGCGGGAGGTGACGGCGAGGCCGCGCGCGGCTGGGGCATCGCCATCTCCACCGACACCGCGTTCGCGCTCGGCGTGCTGGCGCTGGTGGGGCCGCAGTGCCCGAACCGGCTGCGGGTCTTCCTGCTGGCGCTGGCGATCGTCGACGACATCGCCGCGATCGGCGTCATCGCCGTCTTCTACACCGACGACCTGGACACCGGCTCTCTCGGCCTGGCCGCGCTGCTCTTCCTGGTGCTGGTCGCGCTCCGGGGCGCCCGGGTGAGCAACCCGGCGCCGTACGTCGTCGTCGCGGTGCTGCTCTGGCTGGCGACGTACGCCTCCGGGGTGCACCCGACGGTGGCGGGTGTCGCGATGGGGCTGCTGTTCGCCTCCTACGCCCCGGCGCAGGCCGACCTCAAGCGCACGCAGGCGGTCGGGCGCAGCTTCATCTCCGCCCCGTCGGCCGAGCGGGCCCGCGAGCTGGTGCGCAGCCTGGCCGGGACCGTGTCCGAGAACGACCGGCTCACCCTGCGCCTGCACCCGGTGGTCGGCTTCGCCGTGGTCCCGCTGTTCGCGCTGGCCAACGCCGGGGTGCGGCTGGACGGAGAGGCGCTGCGCACGGCGGCGACCAGCCGGGTGGCGATCGGGATCGTGCTCGGGCTGGTCGTCGGCAAGCTGCTCGGGATCGTGGCCGGCACCTGGTTCGCGCTGAAGCTGCCGACCTCGACGTTCGTCGGCGGGGTGCGCTGGGGGCAGCTCACCGGGGTGGCGTCGGTGGCCGGGATCGGCTTCACGATCGCGCTGTTCGTGACCGAGCTGGCGTTCGAGGACCCGGTGCTGCGGCAGGACGCGAAGATCGGCATCCTCGTCGGGTCGTTCCTGGCCGCGGTGATCGCGCTGGGGGTGTTCCGCTTCCTGTCCTCGCGCGGCGGGCTGTGCCTGCCCGGCGACGAGGTGCGAACGCTGCCGCCGCTGCGCCAGATCCCCGACCCCGACTAGGGCAGGACGAAGCCGCTCCAGGACGGCGCGCGCGAGGGCATGCCGAGCAGGTAGCCCTGGGCCAGGTGCACCCCGCACGCAGCGACCGCCCGCAGCTCGCCGTCGGTCTGGACGCCCTCCGCGACCAGCCGGCAGGAGGTGGCTTCGGCGAAGTCGGCCAGAGCGGTGAGCAGCGTCCGGCGGGGGAGGTCGGAGTCGGCGCCGCGCACCAGCGCCATGTCGATCTTGATGAAGTCCGGGCGTACGGCCAGCACGTGCTGCAGCGCGGCGTAGCCGGCGCCGGCGTCGTCCACGGCCAGCCGCAGGCCCTGCTGGCGGTAGGGCTGCAGCGCCGCGTGCAGCGCGTCGTAGTCCTGCACGGGCGCGTGCTCGGTCACCTCGAGCACAACCCGCTCGAGCGGCCGCCCGGCGAGCAGATCGGCCAGCCGGTCGCCGGTGAGCGTGCCGGGGCTGAGGTTGACGCTGACAGCGGCGCGCCGGGGCACAGCGTCGTCGAGCAGGTCCAGCACCGAGCAGGCGGCCTGCAGCTCGAGGTCCTCGCGCAGCTCGAGGCGGGCGGCGTCGTCGAACCACTGCGCCGTCGTACGGCCACCTTCTGCCGCCGGGCTGGTGGCGGTGAAGCGGGTCAGCCCCTCCGCGGCGACGGTGCGGCCGCTGGCCAGGTCGACGATCGGCTGCAGCACCGCGTGCCGGCCGGTCCCGGCGATGACGGCGTGCATCGTGCGCTGCATCCGGTCGCGGTCCTCGACCGCCTGCGCGGCCGTGACGGCCCGCGACTGCAGATCGTGCAGCAGCTGCACGAGCAGGCGCAGCGCGGCGACGTCCCGCTCGGACAGCGTCGGCGTGGCGGTGTCGTGCACCGCGCAGAGCATCCCGACGGCGACCCCGTGCGGGCCGAGCAGCGGGACGCCGACGTACGCGCCGATGCCCAGGTCGGAGGTGACGTCGAGCAGCGCCGCCTCGGGCACCGCGCGGGTGTCGGGGATCGCGGCGGGGAAGCGGCCGTCCAGCACGCGGGCGCAGAACGAGCCGCCCAGCGGGTGCCGGCTGCCCTCGGGCGGGGCCTTGGCGCCGGGCTCGGCGTCCACGAAGCGCAACAGCTGGTCGCCGCCGACGAACTCGCTCACCCAGGCGACCTGCATCCCGAGCTGGGTGCGCACGACCGCGAGCAGCTGGCGGACGGCGTCGGCGTAGCTGGTGCCGGCGGTGAGCATGGCCAGCGCCTCGAGGTCGCCCGGCAGCGCGCTCTCGGACGCGCTGCTCGACACCACGGCCCCCTCGTACGTCCCGGTCGGGCACGGCTCAGGGTGCCGGGGGAACCTATCCTCTGCCGCAACCGACGAGGAGAATCATGACTGGGCAGCCGGCGGCGTACCGGATCCGCATCACGCTGCAAGGCACGGACCCGGCCGTCTGGCGCGAGGTGGTGCTGCCGGGGCAGCTGCACCTCGGGCAGGTGCACGACGCCGTCCAACGCGTCATGGGGTGGCAGGACGCGCACCTGCACGAGTTCGAGGCTGGTGAGGAGCGGTACGGCGACGGCGAGGACAACGTCCTGGAGACGACGGTGCGGCTGCAGGACGTGGTGCGCGGCACCGGTGAGTGCCTGCTCTACAGCTACGACTTCGGCGACGACTGGGTGCACACGCTGCAGGTCGAGGAGGTCCTGCCAGCGGCTTCAGAGCCCCGCTGCCTGGCCGGGCAGGGGGCCTGCCCGCCGGAGGACTGCGGCGGGCCCTGGGGGTACGAGGAGCTGCTGGCGGTACTGGCCGACCCGACGCACCCGGAGCACGAGGAGCGCCTCGACTGGCTCGGCGGGCCGCTCGACCCAGGCGCCTTCGACCTGGAGCAGGCCGATCGCGCGCTGCGCGTGCTCAGCTGAGCAGGGTGACCGGACGGTGCAGCCCGGGGGCGGACGCCAGCCGGCGTCTGCGGTGACGAGCTCCGGCACGGCGCCGCAGGACGGTGTGCGTCTCCGCCGGGACGTCCTTGATCTGGACGCCGGGCATGGCGCCGGCGTGGCGCCACGGGCGCCTGATCGCCACTGTCACACCCCAGGCTCAGGCTGCTCGACGTGCCCGACCAGCAGCTTCCGGACATCTGTGGACCGATGTCGCGGCCGTGTGTCGGGCGACACGCCCGGCCGGTGTGGGCAACACGCCCTGCGACCTGCGGTTTCGCGACGACCGGCGCGTTCTGCTTGCCTGCGCCCTGGTGTCCCCCTACTGTCCCCGACACAACATCTAGGGATTACACGGTTGTAGTTCTCCACATGCTGTGTGGAGCGTGTGTCACAGGGTGTGGACAAGTCGACGCGGACGGAAGGGGCAAGACAGTGCGCTGCCCGTTCTGCCGGCACCCCGACAGCCGCGTCGTCGACAGCCGCGAGACGAGCGAGGGTGACGCCATCCGGCGCCGCCGCTCGTGCCCGGAGTGCGCTCGGCGCTTCACCACGGTCGAGGAGATGTCGCTCGCCGTGGTGAAGCGCTGCGGCGTGACCGAGCCGTTCTCCCGCGCCAAGGTCGTCAGCGGCGTCCGCAAGGCCTGCCAGGGCCGGCCGGTCGACGAGGACGCCCTCGCGGTGCTCGCCGCGCGGGTGGAGGACACCCTGCGCGCCGCCGGCAACCCGGAGATCCCCGCCGACGAGGTCGGCCTGGCGATCCTCGAGCCCCTCAAGGAGCTCGACGTGGTCGCCTACCTCCGCTTCGCCAGCGTCTACCGGGCCTTCGAGTCGCTGGCCGACTTCGAGGCGGAGATCACCGCGCTGCGGGCAGGCCTGCAGAGCGACCCGCTCGTCCCCACCAGCTAGCCCCCGCACCACCCCACAGACAGCGAATGCCGCGGCTCTCGCGGTTGTTGTACTCATCGACGGACGACTTGGAGATTCGGCATGACGGAGACGGTCAGCGGCGCCACCCCTCGGCAGCAGCAGCGCAAGCCTGCGCAGCGGCTGCGCATCGAGCGGGTCTACACGACCCCCGGCGTGCACCCGTACGCCGAGGTCACCTGGCAGCAGCGCGACGTCGTCATGACGAACTGGCGCGACGGCTCGGTCAACTTCGAGCAGCGCGGCGTGGAGTTCCCCGACTTCTGGTCGGTCAACGCCGCGAACATCGTGACCACCAAGTACTTCCGCGGCGCCGTCGGCACCTCGCAGCGCGAGTCCTCGCTGCGCCAGCTCATCGACCGCGTCGTCCTCAAGTACGGCCAGGCCGGCCGTGACAACGGCTACTTCGCCAGCGAGGACGACGCGCAGCTGTTCGAGCACGAGCTGACCTGGATGCTGCTGCACCAGGTGTTCTCGTTCAACAGCCCCGTCTGGTTCAACGTCGGCACGACCGCTCCGCAGCAGGTCTCGGCCTGCTTCATCCTGGCCGTCGACGACACGATGGACTCGATTCTCAACTGGTACAAGGAGGAGGGGAAGATCTTCCAGGGCGGCTCCGGCGCCGGCCTGAACCTCTCCCGCATCCGCTCCAGCAAGGAGCTGCTGTCCTCCGGCGGAACCGCCTCCGGTCCGGTCTCCTTCATGCGCGGCGCGGACGCCTCCGCCGGCACCATCAAGAGCGGTGGCGCCACCCGCCGGGCCGCCAAGATGGTCGTGCTCGACGTGGACCACCCCGACATCGAGGAGTTCATCGACACCAAGGCGCGCGAGGAGGACAAGATCCGCGCGCTGCGTGACGCCGGCTTCGACA
>JAOPWK010000069.1 GCA_025965735.1 Frankiales bacterium | reverse complement strand
GCAAGGGCGCCTCGGACGGGGCTGTGGAGTTGGCGCGGACCGTGATGATCGGAGTGCCGGTCGCGACCTTGGAGGAGACGACGACGCTGCCACCGAAGATCGGCTGCTCGGCGGTCAGGTCGGCCGTGACGCCGACGGCGTCGGTGATCAGGCCGCTGCCGGTCTTGACGGCCAGGCGGGCCGCGATCTCCTTGCCCTCCACGTTGGAGGCCAGCAGCACCGCGGCGGGCGCCTTGTCGGCGACGAGCTGCGCGAGCACGGCCGCCTTCGGACCGACGAGGAAGCCGGCGAGCTCCTCGGCCTCCGAGACGTAGACCTTCTCGGCGCCGTAGGCGGCGACCTTCTCGGCCGCAGCGGACGCGCCCTTGCCGAGCACCACCGCGGACGGCGTGCCGAGCTCGCGGGCGAGCGTGAGCAGCTCGTAGGAGACCTTCTTGGGGGTTCCGTCGACGTGGTCGACGAGGACCAGGACCTCAGCCATGTTCTCGATCTCCGCTTCTCAGACGAGCTTCTGCGACGCGAGGTACTCGGCGATCTTCGTGCCGCCGTCACCCTCGTCCTTGACGACCTGACCCGCCTGGCGCGGCGGCTTGTTGCTGAAGGACGCGACCTGCGACGGCGCGGACGCGATGCCGACCTGTCCCGCGTCGATGCCGGCGTCGGCGACGGTCAGCGTCGTGAGCGGCTTCTTCTTCGCCGCCATGATCCCCTGGAAGGAGGGGTAGCGCGGCTCGTTGATCTTCTCGACGACCGACACGATCGCAGGCGTGGACGCCTCGACGACGTCGTAGCCGTTCTCGGTCTGGCGCTCGATGCGGACGCTGCCGCCCTCGGCGGTCACCTTGCGAGCGCCCGACAGCTGCGGGCGGCCGGTGCGCTCGGCGAGCAGCGCCGGCATGATCGCCATGCGGCTGTCGGTGGCCTCGGAGCCGGTGATAACCAGGTCGTACTCGAGCGTCTCGAGGACCTTGGCCAGCGCGTACGAGGTCTGCACGGCGTCGGAGCCGGCGAGCGCCGGGTCGGACAGGTGCACGGCCTTGTCGGCGCCCATCGAAAGCGCCTTGCGGATCGTCTCGACGGCGCGGTCCGGGCCCATGGTGAGGATCGTGACCTCGCCGCCGGAGGCCTCCTTGAGCTTCAGGGCCTCCTCGACGGCGTACTCGTCGATCTCGTTCATGACCACGTCGACGGACGCGCGGTCGAGGGTCTTGTCACTGTCCTGGAGCTTGCGCTCGGCCCAGGTGTCAGGCACCTGCTTGACCAGTACGACGATGTTCACGTGGGGCGCCGACCTCCGTCTGAAGGGCATGGGTGGACCGGTGCGAACGGTCCCTGCAGCGGTGCTGCCAAGGTGAGGGAGACGGTATCGGGGCGCAACTCGGCCCCGCCCACTGCCCTACGCCCGCGAGGTTACCCGCGGGTAACGCACCGGCCTCTGCGGCGGCGCGTGCGCTTGGTCACCTGCCGGTGAACTGCGCCTTGCCCGGACCGTTCTCGACGAAGGACGTCATGCCGATCTTCTGGTCCTCAGTGCTGAACAGCCCGGCGAACAGCGCGGTCTCCAGGCGCAGCGCGCTGTCGAGGTCCATCTCCAGGCCGTCGTCGATGGCCTGCTTGGCGGTGCGCAGCGCCACCGCCGGTCCCTGCGCGTACGAGCGGGCCATCTCCAGCGCGGTCGCGTAGACGTCGGCGTCGGGCACGACGCGGTCGGCGATGCCCATCGCCAGCGCCTCCTCCGCCGCGACGTGCCGGCCGGTGAAGACGAGGTCCTTGGCCTTCGCCGGGCCGACGAGGCGGGTCAGCCGCTGGGTGCCGCCGGCGCCGGGGATGACGCCGAGGGTGATCTCGGGGACGCCTACCTTGGCCCGCTCCCCCAGCACCCGGAAGTCCGCGGTCAGCGCGAGCTCGAAGCCGCCGCCGAGGGCGTAGCCGGTGACGGCCGCGATGACCGGCTTGGGGATGCGGGCGACGACCTTGAGCGACTCCTGGAGCTTGCCGCCCCACGCGAGCATCTCGCCGTACGTGATCGTCGACATCTCCTTGATGTCGGCGCCGGCGGCGAAGACGCGCTCGCCGCCGTAGAGCACGACCGCACGCACCTCGGCGGTGTCGCGGGCCTGCTCGGCGACGGCCTTGAGCTCGGCCGTGACCTGGCCGTTGATGGCGTTCATCTTCGGCCGGTCGAGGCGGATCGTCCCCACCGCGCCGTCGACCTCGAGCCGCACGAACTCGCCCATCACGTCCTCCTCGTCGACCGGCCACCAGATCGGCGGCAGCAGCGGCAGACCCTAGTGTGCGCAGCATGTTCCGCGACTCCCACGGTGTGGTCCACACCGTCTCCTCCGCCGAGCCGCTGGCCGACCTGCCGCCGGGGGCGGCGACGGCGCTGCAGGAGGCGCTGCTGTCGCCGGAGGGCAGCACTGACATCGGCAGCGTGCTCGAGCGGTGCGACGCGGTGCGCGAGCTGGTCGAGCGCTGGCAGGACGCGTTCTTCGCCGCGCTGCCCGACGACGTGGACCTGGAGGAGGAGGCCCGGTGGGCCGCCGAGGCCGGGCTGTCGCTGGCGGAGGTCGAGGCGCAGTACGAGGACGAGGACGACGACGACGACGACGAGCTCGACCTGGGGCTGCTCGGCGCCGCAGACGACCCCGAGCTCGACCCGCTCACGATGCTGGACCCGGCGGAGCTGGACGACGAGGACGAGGACGACCCGCGGCGGGTCCTGCCCGAGCAGCTCGTCACGGTGCTGGAGCGCGAGCTGCTGCTCCTGCCGGTGCGCGTGCGGCTCGAGGCGCTGGTCGCCGCCGCCGACCTCGTGGGCGAGTGGGCTGCCCTGGTGGCCGACCACGAGAAGCTGCTCGGCCACCTGGTGCTCGCGCACGACGAGCCTCAGGAGCAGGTGGACCACGAGCCGCTGGTGTCCCGGCACGCGCTGCTGCACAAGGAGATCGGGCCGGGACACGCCGCGTCCTGACGCCGTTGTCGCAGCACCGGTGCAACACTGCGTAGTCCCTTCCTCACTCGTTGGAGCCGTCATGGATCCGTCGCCGCGCTGGCGCGACGTGCTCGTGGACGGTGCCGTCGTGCGCGTGATGGAGGTCGGGGACCCCGACGCCGACCCGCTGCTGTTCCTGCACGGCTGGGGCCTGTCGCCGCGCTGCTACGCCGAGGGCATGAGCCGGCTGACGCGGGCGGGAGTGCGCGTCGTGGCGCCCTGCCTGCCGGGCTTCGGCGGCAGCGACGGGCCGCCGTTGGTCGGGGCGGCGGGCGGGTGGGGACACGGCATCGACCTGCACGCCTACGCCGAGCGCATCGCGGGACTGCTGGACGTCCTCGGGCTGGACCACCCGCTGTTCGTCGCCGGGCACTCGTTCGGCGGTGGCGTCGCGCTGCAGCTGGCCACCGAGCGACCGGAGCGGGTCCGCTCCCTGACGCTCCTCAACTCCGTCGGCGGCGCCCCCAGCCGTCGCACCGGCATCGTCGACGCGTCCTGGTGGCGCTGGGCGGCCGGCGCGGCCACCGAGCTGAGCCCGCGGCACGTCGCCCGGGCGGCCCCGTCGATGCTGCGCGCCTTCCTGCCGAACGTCGTGCGCAAGCCCATCACGATGGCGCTGACCGCGCGGCTCGCCCTGTCCGCCTCGCTGGCCGAGCAGGCGCAGGCTCTGGTCGCGCGCGGCCTGCCGGTGCTGTTCGTGTGGGGCGACGCGGACCGCCTCATCACTCCGGGCGAGCTCGGCGGCGTGGCCTGCGCGCTGCCGGCCGAGGTCGTGCGCGGGCGGCACGGCTGGCTGATGACCGAGCCGGAGGAGTTCGCGACGCTGCTGCGCAACGCGCTGGTCGTGCACACGATGCTCGAGCGGCGCCGGCGCGGCCAGGCGATCGTGCTGCCGGTGGGGCAGTCCCTGGCCGACCTCATCCCGCGCGAGCGGCGCAGCGCGCCCCGGGTCGCGGTCGGGAGCTGACCCGGCATCATGCGCCGGTGATCGTCGAACGCCCCTGGCCCGGCCGTGCCGCACCTCTCGGGGCGTCCTGGGACGGCGAGGGCACCTCCTTCGCGCTGTTCTCCGCGAGCGCCGAGGCCGTGGACCTGTGCCTGTTCGAGGACGGGCGCGAGTCGCGGATCCCGCTCGAGGACCGCACCGGTCATGTCTGGCACGGCTACCTGCCCGGGGTCCGTCCGGGGCAGGAGTACGGCTACCGCGTCGATGGGCCGTACGACCCGCACGCCGGCCAGCGGCACAACCCGAGCAAGCTGCTCGTCGACCCGTACGCCCGCGCCCTCACCGGCGGCTACCACCTCGACGACGCCGTCTTCGGTGCGCGCGGCGACGTGCAGGACCACCGCGACAGCGCGCCGCACGTCCCGCGCTCGGTGGTCGTGCACGACCAGTTCGACTGGGGGCACGACCCCCGGCCGGACACCGCGTGGGCGGACAGCGTCGTCTACGAGATGCACGTGAAGGGCTTCACCGCACAGCATCCCGGCGTGCCGGAGGAGCTGCGCGGGACCTACGCCGGGCTGGCGCACCCGGCGGCGGTGGAGCACCTGGTCGGGCTCGGCGTGACGGCCGTCGAGCTGCTGCCGGTGCACCACTTCGTGTCCGAGCCGCACCTGCTGCGCCGCGGGCTGACCAACTACTGGGGCTACAACTCGCTCGGGTACTTCGCGCCGCACGCCGGCTACTCCTCCAGCGGGACGCACGGCCAGCAGGTGCGCGAGTTCAAGGCGATGGTGCGCGCGCTGCACGAGGCCGGCATCGAGGTGCTGCTCGACGTCGTCTACAACCACACGGCCGAGGGCGACGAGAACGGCCCGACCCTGTCGATGCGCGGCATCGACAACGAGAGCTACTACCGGCTGCTGCCGGAGGACCGCTCCCGCTACCGCGACTACACCGGCTGCGGCAACACCCTGGACGTGCGCAGCTCGCACGTCCTGCAGCTCATCATGGACTCGCTTCGCTACTGGGTGAGCGAGATGCACGTCGACGGCTTCCGCTTCGACCTCGCCTCCGCGCTGGCCCGCTCGATGCACGACGTCGACAAGCTGAGCTCGTTCCTGCAGGTGGTCCAGCAGGACCCGGTCGTGTCGTCGGTGAAGCTCGTCGCCGAGCCGTGGGACGTCGGCGAGCGCGGCTACCAGGTGGGCGAGTTCCCACCGCTGTGGTCGGAGTGGAACGACCGCTACCGCGACGCCGTGCGCGACGCCTGGCGCGGGCAGGGCGGCGTGCGCGAGCTGGCCTACCGGCTGTCGGGCTCCTCCGACATCTACGGCACGGACGGCCGCTCCCCCTCCGCCTCGGTGAACTTCGTGACCGCGCACGACGGCTTCTCGCTGCGCGACCTGACCACCTACGAGGTCAAGCACAACGAGGCCAACGGCGAGGGCAACCGCGACGGGGAGTCGCACAACCGTTCGTGGAACTGCGGCGTCGAGGGCGAGACGGACGACGCGGACGTGCAGGCGCTGCGCCGCCGGCAGGCGCGGAACATGCTCACGACGCTGCTGCTGTCCAGCGGCGTCCCGATGCTGACGATGGGCGATGAGGTCCGCCGCACGCAGGGCGGCAACAACAACGCCTACTGCCAGGACAGCCCGCTGTCCTGGCAGCCGTGGGAGCTCGACGAGGACGCGCTCGCGCTGCGCGCGTGGACGGCGGCGCTGGTGGCCCTGCGCCGGGCGCACCCGGTCCTGCGGCAGCGCACGTTCTTCCTCGGCCGCCCCGGCGAGAGCGGCGTGAAGGACATCGCGTGGTTCGGCGCAGACGGGCAGGAGCTGACGGAGGCGCAGTGGTTCGACCACCACCAGCGCACCCTGCTGATGTACCTCGACGGCGACGGCATCCGGATGCGCAGCGAGCGGGGCGAGCCGGTGCGGGACGCGTCACTGCTGCTCGTGCTGCACACCGGGCCCGAGGACACCGAGGTCGTGCTGCCACCCCCGCCGTGGGCCGCGTCGTACGACGTGCTGCTGGACACCGCGGACGATTGGCCCGCACGTGGGGCGTCCCTGCCCTCCAGGGGGACGCTCCGGGTGACCGGCCGCTCGGCGGTCCTGCTCCGCGCGGACCGCGAGTAGCCCTGACCAAGGAGAAGGGCGAGAGGTGCCGTGCACAAGGCGACTTCGTCTTGCTCTGCAGTTTGAACAGGTGTGCGATGAGGCATGTCCAGCGGCCTCCTCGACGGCGACGTGCTGTCGCCGGAGGAGGCGGCGCAGGTCGCGTCGCTGGACCTGGTGCGGGACGCGCTCATCGCCGATGCGCGGTCGTGGGCGGTGCTGCTGGGTGAACTCGCCGCCTTGGCCGCACGGGCGGATGAGGCCGGGCCGCAGGTCCGGCGGACGCTGGCGTTGGAGCTGGCCGGGTCGTGGCAGGTCGGGCAGCTGATCGCGGCGGTGGATCGTGTCCGCGACATCCAACGGCCGCGCACGGGGCGGGCCTGCTACGCCGTGGTGACGAGGGCCAGGTCGGCGTCGCTCGGCAGCGCCGGCGAGTGCGGCAGCACGCGCACGCTGTAGCCGAAGGACCCGGCCCGCTCGAGCGGCACCGTCCCCTCGAAGCGGCGCATCCCGTCGTCGCCGACGCCGGCGTCCTGCAGCGGGGCGTACGACGGCGCCTTGATCTCGTCGGCCTCGTCCACCCGGCCGTACGCCGCCTGCACGGTGACGTGCGACGGGTCCAGCCCGGCGAGGTCGACCACCGCGCGCAGCTCGAGCACGTTGCCGACCTCCGGAGTGTCACCGACGCCGGCGCCCTCCACGTGCACGACGCGCACGTGGGCCCAGCGCTGCACGACGTCGGCCCGCCACTGCGCCAGGTCCTTCGCCGGCGCGTAGCCGTCCGCCGCCAGCGCCCGCGAGGAGACGGCCGCCGGCGCGTAGAGCTGGTGCACGTAGTCGCGCACCATGCGGCTGGCCAGCACCTTCGGGCCGGTCGTCTGCAGGGTGTGCCGGACCATGTCGATCCAGCGCTGCGGGACGCCTCCGTGGACGTCACTGCCGTCGCGGTCGTAGAAGCGCGTGCGCACCTGCTTCTCGACCAGCTCGTAGAAGGCCTGCGCCTCGAGGTCGTCGCGGCGCTCGGGGTCGGTGACGCCGTCGGCGGTCGGGATCGCCCAGCCGTTCTCGCCGTCGTACATCTCGTCCCACCAGCCGTCCAGGATCGACAGGTTGAGGCCGCCGTTCAGCGCGGACTTCATGCCGGACGTGCCGCACGCCTCGAGCGGGCGCAGCGGGTTGTTCAGCCAGACGTCGCAGCCGCCGTAGAGGTAGCGCGCCATGCCGATGTCGTAGTCCGGCAGGAAGACGATGCGGTGCCGGACGTCGTGCTGGTCGGCGAAGCGGACGATGTGCTGTACCAGCTCCTTGCCGCCGTCGTCGGCGGGGTGGGCCTTGCCGGCGATGACCAGCTGGATCGGCCGCTCCGGGTCGAGCAGCAGCGACTTCAGCCGTTCCGGATCGCGCATCATCAGCGTCAGGCGCTTGTACGACGGGACGCGCCGCGCGAAGCCGATCGTCAGCACGTCCGGGTCGAACACCGACGACGTCCAGCCCAGCTCGGCGTCCGTCGCGCCGCGCTGCAGCCACGACGCCTTGAGCCGCCGGCGGACCTCCTCGACGAGCCGCTCGCGGAGCACGCGGCGAGTGGCCCAGATGTCGGCGTCCGCGACCTTGGCGATGTCCTCCCAGCCCTTGGCCTCGCTGCCGAGCTTGGGGTTCACCGTGTTGGCCAGCTCGAAGATCTCGCGAGACACCCAGGTCGGCGCGTGCACGCCGTTGGTGACCGAGCTGATCGGGACCTCGCTGGCGTCGAAGCCCGGCCAGAGGTCGGAGAACATGTCGCGACTGACGATGCCGTGCAGCTTGGCGACGCCGTTGCGGCGCTGGGCCATGCGCAGGCCCATGTGCGCCATGTTGAAGACGCTCTCGTCGGCCTCCACGCCGAGCTCGAGGATGCGCTCCACCGGCACCCCCTCGACGGCGTTGTCGCCGCCGAAGTAGGTCTTGATCAGCTCGCGCGGGAAGCGGTCGATGCCGGCCGGGACGGGCGTGTGGGTGGTGAACACCGTGCCGGCGCGCACCGCCTCCTTGGCCTCGTCGTAGGTCAGGCCGCTGCCGACCAGCTCGCGGATCCGCTCGAGGCCGAGGAAGCCGGCGTGGCCCTCGTTGGTGTGGAACACCTCGGGCTGCGGGTCGCCAGTGAGGCGGGTCCAGGCGCGGATCGCGCGGACGCCGCCGATGCCCAGCAGCATCTCCTGGTGCAGCCGGTGGTCGGTGCCGCCGCCGTACAGCCGGTCGGTCACCTCGCGCTCCTCCGGGGCGTTCTCCTCCACGTCGGAGTCGAGCAGCAGCAGCGGCACGCGGCCGACCTGCGCCCGCCAGACGTGCGCATGCAGGGTCCGGCCCTCCGGCATGCCGACGCCGATGAGGACCGGGCTGCCGTCGGCCTCGGTCACCAGGGTGAGGGGCAGGCCGTGCGGGTCCAGCGGGGGGTAGCGCTCCTGCTGCCAGCCCTCGGCGTTGAGCGACTGCTTGAAGTAGCCGGCCCGGTAGAGCAGGCCGACGCCGAGGATCGGCACGCCAAGGTCGCTGGCCGCCTTGAGGTGGTCGCCCGCCAGGATGCCGAGGCCGCCGGAGTACTGCGGCAGCACCTCGGTGATGCCGAACTCGGGGCTGAAGTACGCGATGGAGGCGGGGGCGCCCTCCAGGCCCTGGTACCAGCGGGGCGTCGTCAGGTAGGCCTGCAGGTCGTCGTGCGCGGCGGCCAGCTCGCCGAGGAAGCCCTTGTCCTTCGCGAGCGCCGCCAGCCGCTCCGGGCTGACCTCTCCGAGCAGCCGCACGGGGTCCTGCCCGACCGCGTCCCACGTCCCCGGGTCGACCGACCGGAACAGGTCCAGCGACTGCGGGTGCCACGACCAGCGGAGGTTCATGACGAGCTCTGCGAGGGGGGCCAGGGGCTCCGGCAGGGCGAGGCGGACGGTGAACCGGCGGAGTGCTCTCACCGCGCTGACCCTAGTGGCAGCGGGCACTGCGCCCGGGATGTTCCGGCCCGGAGAGCCTGGGTACGGTCGCCGCAATGGTGGGACGGATAGCAGTCACGAAGATCAGCCCGTCGGTGTCGTGCGGTCAGTACCCCGCGCGCGCCGTCACGGGGGAGACCGTCGTCATCGGGGCCACCGTGTTCCGGGAGGGGCACGACGCGGTGGCGGCCGACGTCGTCGTGAAGGGACCCGACGGCAAGCGGCGCCCGTTCCTGCGGATGGCGGCCGGCACGCCCGGCACCGACCGCTGGTCGGCCGAGCTGGAGATCCCCGACGACCCGTCGTCCGAGGGCCTCTGGACCTTCACGGTCGAGGGCTGGAGCGACCCGCTCGGCACCTGGTGGCACGACGCCCCGCTGAAGGTGGAGGCCGACGTCGACGTCGAGGTCATGCTCGAGGAGGGCGCCCGGCTCTACGAGCGGGCCGCCAAGGGGCTGCCCAAGTCGATGACCCGGCAGGACAAGGCGCTGGTGACAGACCTCGCCGCCGTGCTGCGCGACGGTGACCGCGACCCGCTCGAGCGGATGGCCGCTGCCACCGCCGACGAGGTGGTCGCCCTGCTGTCGCAGCACCCGATCCGCGAGCTGGTCACCAAGTCCGACCTGCGCCGGATCTGGGTCGACCGCAAGCGCGCGCTCTACGGCGCCTGGTACGAGTTCTTCCCGCGTTCCGAGGGCGCCGCGCCCGACGCGGACGGCGTGCTGCGCAGCGGCACCTTCCGCACGGCGATGGAGCGGCTGCCCGCCGTCGCGGAGATGGGCTTCGACGTCGTCTACCTGCCGCCGATCCACCCGGTCGGCAAGGTCAACCGCAAGGGCCCGAACAGCCCGGAGTTCCCCGGCGGGAAGCCGCACGACATCGGCCCGAATGACCCGGGATCGCCCTGGGCGATCGGCTCGGACGAGGGCGGCCACGACGCGGTGCACCCCGAGCTCGGCACGATCGAGGACTTCGACGCCTTCGTCGCCCGCACGAACGAGCTCGGCATGGAGGTCGCGCTCGACCTCGCGCTGCAGTGCGCGCCGGACCACCCGTGGGTCACGTCGAACCCGGAGTGGTTCACCACCCGCGTCGACGGCACGATCGCCTACGCCGAGAACCCGCCGAAGAAGTACCAGGACATCT
>JAOPWK010000061.1 GCA_025965735.1 Frankiales bacterium | reverse complement strand
GGTCGACCCGCCGTCCGCCGCCCGCGGCTCGCTGGCCCAGCCGGTGACGCCCGCCAAGCGCCCGGCCAAGGTGGTCGGCGCCGCGCCGCCCCGCACAGGAGCCACGAACGCGTCGTCTCCGGCTGCTCCTGCTGCGGCGCCGGACAAGGCTCCTCCCGCGACGAAGAAGACCGCCGGCGGAGAGAAGAAGTCGACCACGAAGACGACGGCGCCCGCGAAGAAGGCTCCCGCGAACAAGGCGCCGGCGGCCAAGAAGGCTCCGGCGAAGAAGGCTCAGGCGAAGAAGGCTCAGGCGAAGAAGGCTCAGACGCGTGTCTCCGGTCAGGCCGCGGAGCGCCGGGGACGGCTGGACGCGATGCCGGAGGTGCCCAGCGTGCAGGTGGCGCTGGACGCCGCCGCACCGCCGGAGGTGACAGCTGCGGCAGACAGCAAGCCGAGCTCGCCGGGGGACAAGGCGTCCGGCGGCCAGGTCCCGAAGACGGATCCCGTGGGCGCCGACGCGACGTCGGCACAGACCGGACCCGCCGCGACCACGCCCGCTGTGGCGGGTGGCGGCGAGAAGGGGAAGCCGGCTGCTGCGACCACCGGCTCGTCGACGACCGAGCTCGGTACGGGATCGGCGCAGGTCGCCGCCGCACCCGATGACGTCGCGGCCGCCCCCGAGGGGACTGCGGGCAGGACGGGCTCCGGGAAGGCGGACGCTGAGAAGGCCAAGCCCGCCACGGCCGAGAGCACGAAGGGCGAGCCCCCTCCGGCTGGTGCAGCCGCGGCGAGCCCGGACGAGGCCGCCGGGGACAAGGCTGCACCGGCCAAGGACGCCCAGCCGGCGAAGGGGGAGCCGGGCACGGCCAAGGCCGGGCCTGCGACGAGCGGCGCCACCGCCGCCTCGGGTAGCGCCGAGGAGCCCGCCTCCGCCGCGGCTGAGTCGGGCGCCGAGTCGGCGAAGGCCGCTCCCGCCGAGGCTTCGGCGGCCAAGGCCGATCCGGCCAAGGCTCAGCCGGCGACGAGCCAGCCGGCCAAGGCCGGGACGGCGAAGGCGCAACCCGCCAAGAGCGCTCCGGCCAAGGCTCAGCCTGCCAAGGGTCAGCCCGCGAAGGCCCAGCCGGCCAAGACCGGGCCGGCCAAGACCGAGCCGGCCACAACCGAGCCGGTGAAGGCCCAGCCGGCCACGACCGAGCCGGTGAAGGCGCCGGCCGCCAAGGCCGCGCCCGTCAAGGCGCAGCCCGGGCCGGCCAAGGCCGCGCCTCAGCAGGCCCCGTCACGCCCCGCCGTCGCTCCCAAGCCGCAGCCGCAGAAGAGCGCTGGCGCTCCGCAGGCCGAGTCGCAGCAGCCGGTCACGGCGACACCCGCCCCCGAGCAGGCTCCCGCCCCGCGGCCGCAGACCTGGTCGCGACCGCAGCCGACACCTCCGGCCGAGCCGGAGCCGCCGACGGAGACGAGCTGGGCCAGCCGGCCCGCCTCCCGTCCCCCGACGGACGAGGAGCCGGAGGAGGACCTGGTGCGCCGGCTCTTCCGCCGCCGCCGTCCCTGAGAGCCGGACGATCACGCTCGGAAGCGGCGTGATCACCCTGGGCTGAGGCGTAGCACGGCTGGGGGTAGCAACCTGTAGCACCCCTGCCCCTTGACGGGAGCGCACAACACGCGTGTAATTCCCTGCGTGTCGTTCCCCCGGGACGGCCGGCCCGCGAGCCGTCCGTTGCGTGACACCCACCTCGGTCCGGCGCTCGCCGGACCGGCCGATCTGGTCGAGGAGACGAGATGAGCGAGCCGATCTACCTGGCCGCCCTGGGTGCGAGTGCCGACACCGACGAGACGGGCCTGCTGGGATGGCAGGAGCAGGCGCTCTGCGCCCAGACCGATCCCGAGGCCTTCTTCCCGGAGAAGGGCGGCTCGACCCGCGAGGCCAAGCGCATCTGCGTGGGTTGCGAGGTCAAGGGCGACTGCCTGGAGTACGCGCTGGAGCAGGACGAGCGCTTCGGCATCTGGGGCGGGCTGTCCGAGCGCGAGCGTCGTCGCCTCAAGCGCGCCGCCGGCTGACCCTGCGCCAAGGCGCAGCTCCGCACGACGTCTGACCGCCGGACCGGCAGGTCGGACGCCCCACCCACCCCGGTCCCTCCTCCATGCCTGCACGGGTCCCTGTCACCGCCGTGCTCGTCGCCCACGACGGCAGCCGCTGGCTGCCGACGGCGCTGAGCGCACTCGCCTCCTCGACCGTCACCCCCGCCCGTCTCGTCGCCGTCGACACGGGCAGCACCGACGACTCCGCGGCCCTCCTGCAGCGGGCCACCGGCCACGTCCTGTCCCTGCCCCGGACCACCGGACACGCCGAGGCGGTGCACGCCGCACTGGCGGCCGTCCCCGCCGACACCCGCTGGGTGTGGCTGCTCCACGACGACTGCGCCCCGGACCCCGGCGCCCTGTCTGCGCTGCTGCGCGCCGCGGCGGCTGAGCCCTCTGCCGCTGTCCTCGGCCCGAGGGTCGTGGACTGGGACGACCCGCGCGTGCTCGTCGAGATCGGCTGCAGCACAGACGGTTCGGGCGTACGCGACACCGGCCTGGAGGCGGGTGAGCTCGACCAGGGGCAGCACGACGGGGTGCGTCAGGTGCTGGCCGTCGGCACCGCCGGCGCTCTGGTGCGCCGCGACGTCTGGGACACCGTCGGGGGGCTCGACCCGGCGCTGCCGCTGTTCCGGGACGACCTCGACCTGGGTTGGCGTGTCAACGCCGCCGGGCACCGGGTGCTCGTCGTCCCGCAGGCGCGACTCCGGCACGCCCGCGCCGCCACGACCGGTCGCCGCGAGATCGCCTGCGCCGCAGGCAGTCCTGCGGCCCTCGACCGGCGGGCTGGCCTGCAGGTCCTGTTGGCCCACACGCGCTGGCTCCCGCTCGTGCTCCTGCGCGTGCTGCTGTCGTCGGTGCTGGGGGCGGCGGGACTGGTGCTCGTGCGCCAGCCGCGCGCCGCCCTCGACGAGCTGACAGCGCCCCTCGCCCTCAGCCCCGCCGCCCTGCGACGGGCACGTCGAACCCGCGCCGCCACCCGGACCGTGCCGCACGCGGCTCTGCGGCCGTTGATGTCCTCGCCGCTGCGGCGTGCGCGCACCCGGCTGACGGGCCTGCTGGAGCGCGGCCGGGATCGGGCCGTCCCCACGCTGGACGAGCCGGCCGCGATCCGCGGCAGCTGGCTGCGCACGCACCCCGGCCTGGCGCTGGTGCTGGGGCTCGGCGCGCTGACCCTCCTCGCGGTCCGCGGGCTGCTCGGTCGCGGCGAGCTCGTCGGGGGACGGCTGCTCGCCGCGCCGCCCGGCGCGCAGGACCTCTGGTCCACCTACGCCGACGGCCGGGACCCGGCGCTCGCCGTCCTCGCCGCCCTGGCGACGGCCCTGCTGGGCAAGGCGGACCTCGCCGTCGACCTGCTGCTGCTCGGCAGCCTCCCCGCGGCGGGTGCAGTCGGCTTCGCCGTCGCGGGTCGGATCGTGCGCAGCCTCCCTCTGCGGCTGTGGGCTGCAGCGACGTGGGCGCTGCTCCCGGTGGCGACCGGCGCCGTCGTCGCCGGACGGCTGGACGCTGCGGCGGTGCACGTGGTGCTGC
>JAOPWK010000010.1 GCA_025965735.1 Frankiales bacterium | reverse complement strand
CTGGACGCCGGTGCGGGGCGTCGACCTGCACGCCACCGTGCAGCTGGCCCGCCGGATGATGCGGCACTCGCTGGAGCACCCGGGCCAGGTGACCACTGGCGACACCCGGCGCGGCATGACGCACTGGGTCTACGGCCGGGCGGAGCGACCGTGCCGCCGGTGCCGCACCCCGGTGATGTTCCGCGACAGCGTGTCGGGGACCCCGTACTCCCGGGAGACCTGGTGGTGCCCCTCCTGCCAGCCCGGGCCCTACCCGTCGCTCGAGGAGCGGCCCACGCGGCCGGGGCTGCGCCGCGGCGTCAACGAGGAGTCCTTCGGCTCGCGCACCAGGCGGATGTCGGGCCGGCCCGGCTACTCCAGGGGAAGATGAGCAGGTGCAGCCCGAGGTCGGCCAGGTCGTGACGGTGTTCCGGTCCCGGCTGCGCGACGACGCGGACGGCTACGCCGACGACGCCCGCGCCATCGCCGCGCTGGCCCGCACGATGCCCGGCTACGTCGAGCACAAGGGCTTCACCGCCGACGACGGCGAGCGCGTGACGCTGGTGACCTTCGCCGACCAGCCCTCGCACGACGCCTGGCGCGACCACCCGGAGCACCGGGCCGCGATGCGCCGCGGGAGCGCCGGCTACTACGAGACCTACTCGATCCAGGTCGGGGTCACCAGGTACGCCTCTGCCTTCGACCTGTCCTCGGAGAGCAGTGCCTGAGGGCGACACCGTCTGGCTCGCCGCGAAGCGCATGCACGAGGCGCTGGCCGGAGAGGTGCTGACCCGCAGCGACTTCCGCGTACCGCAGCTCGCGACCGTCGACCTGTCGGGGCAGACCGTGCTGGCCGTCGTCCCGCGCGGCAAGCACATGCTGACCCGGCTGTCCTCCGGCCTGTCGCTGCACACGCACTTCCGGATGGACGGCTCCTGGCACCTCTACCGGCCGGGCGACCGCTGGCAGGGCGGACCGGCCTGGCAGGTGCGCGTCGTGCTGGAGAACCGCGCCTGGCAGGCGGTCGGCTACCGGCTGCCGGTGGTGGAGCTCGTCGAGGACGAGAGCGACGCGGTGGGGCACCTCGGCCCGGACGTGCTGGCCGACGACTGGGACCTGGACCTGGCGGTCGCGAACCTGCTGGCGCAGCCGGAGCGCGAGGTCGGCATGGCGCTGCTCGACCAGCGCCTGGTGGCCGGCCTGGGCAACCTCTACCGGACCGAGGTGCTGTTCGTGCGCGGCCTCACGCCGTGGGTGAGGGTCGGGGACGTGCCCGACCTGCCGGCGCTGGTCGAGAAGGGGCGCCGGCTGATGCTGGCCAACCGCGGCCACTGGGAGCAGGCGACGACCGGCTCCCTGCGCAACGGTGAGCACCACTGGGTGTTCGAGCGCGGCGGCAAGCCCTGCCGGCGGTGCGGCACGCGGATCCTGGTGGCGGAGCAGGGCGACCCGCCGTACGCCCGGCTCACCTACTGGTGCCCGCGCTGCCAGCTCGGCCCTGCACCGCCGCCGAAGCCGCCGCCGTCGCGCAAGGACCGGCCGCTGGGACGGACGATGTACAAGCCCTAGCCGCCGAGCGCGTCCATGGCCGACAGGTCGTCGGCGCTCAGGCTGAACCCGTCGAGGTCGGCGTTGCTGCGGATGCGCTCCGGGTTCGTGGACTTCGGGATCGTGACGACGCCGTGCTCGAGGTGCCACCGGTTGATGACCTGGGCAGGGGTGCGGCCGAGCCGCTCCGCGATACCGGTGATCACGTCGTTCTCCAGCGTCCCGCCCTTGAGGCCGCTGTAGCCCTCCAGCACGATCCCGCGCTCTCGGTGGCCGTCCTCCACCGCGCGGTCGAACAGCAGCGGGCTCCACTTGATCTGGTTCACCGACGGCTTGACGCCCGTCGCCTGCTCGAGCTCGTCGAGCTGGGCGAGCGAGAAGTTGCTGACGCCGACGTCCTTGGCCAGGCCGTCGGCCTGCGCCTGCACGAAGGCCTGCCACATCTTCACGGCGTCGTTCGGCGGCCAGTGGATGAGCCACAGGTCGACGCTGTCCAGGCCGAGCGCCTCCAGCGACTGCTCGAGCACCTCGCGGGCCCGGTCCTGGTCGTCCGGCGGGCACTTGGTGGTCACGAAGACGCCGTCGACGCCGGACGCCTCGAGTGCGGCGCCCACCTCGCGCTCGTTGCCGTAGATGGTGGCGGTGTCCAGGTGGCGGTAGCCGGCCTCGAGGGCGGCCTCGCAGGCCTGCTGCGCGTCGCCGCCCTCGAGCTGCCAGGTCCCGAAGCCCAGCAGGGGCATGGAGCCGCCCGCGGGCAGGCTGGCGGCGGTGGTCGGCACGGCGGGAGTCATGCCGTGGTGCCTGCCCCGCCCGCCCCGCCGGCGAAACGGCTCAGCGGACCTCGCGCAGCCCTTGGGCCAGGCCGTGCAGCCGGTCCGTCGCGTCCTGGAGCCGCGACGCGGCCAGCGGGTCGGCGCTCGCGGCGACGAGGTCGGCGACCGCGGCGACCAGCCGCTCCTGGCAGCCGACGCCCTCTTCCAGCGCCCGCAGCAGCTCGGCGTCCACTCCGCGGTGCGGCTCGACGGCCGCGAACCGCGTCGCCTGCCAGCGCAGGGCGGTGTCGGCCTCCGACGCGGCCTGCCACGCCTCCTCGGCCGCCTCGCGCCCCGCGGGTGCCACGAGCGGCACGAGCCGCCGGAGCTCCTCACGGACCACCTCCAGCCGGCGCACCGCCGGGAAGGCGGCGCTGTGCGGCGCAGGCGGCAGCGGCACTGCGGGCAGGGCCGGCAGCAGCGGGAGCGGCTCGGGGGCGGGGCTGCGCAGGACCCCGATGGAGCGCACGGCGCCGAAGCCCGCG
>JAOPWK010000328.1 GCA_025965735.1 Frankiales bacterium | reverse complement strand
GACTGGCTCGGCTTCCTCGCGACCACGGCGCTGGCGACGCAGCTGGTCGACTCGTTCGAGAGCAAGGCGTACGCGACCGGTGGCGTCCTGGTCTTCCGGCTGCTGCCGGCGGTGCTGTTCGGACCGCTGGCCGGGGCGTTCGCCGACCGGTGGGACCGCCGCACGACGATGGTCGTCTGCGACCTCATCCGCTTCTCGCTGTTCCTGTCGATCCCGCTGGTCGGGTCGGTCGCGAGCTCGGACACCGCGCTGGTCTACCTACTCGTGGCCTCCTTCTTCATCGAGACGGTCAGCCTGTTCTGGATCCCCGCGAAGGAGGCGTCGGTCCCGAACCTGGTGCCGCCCGAGCAGCTCGAGGGCGCCAACCAGCTGACGCTGATCGCGACGTACGGCTCGGCGCCGGTGGCCGCGCTGGTGTTCGGCGCGCTGAGCCTGGTCAGCGCAGCGCTCGGCAACGGCTTCGACTACTTCCGCACCGGGCCGGTCGACCTCGCGCTGTACGTCAACGCGGCCACGTTCCTGTTCGCCGCCGCGACCGTCTTCCGCATCCGCGACCTGCCGAGCCCGGTGCGGGTGCGCCGCGGCGACGCGGGCGCCCCGACCGTCTTCGCCAGCCTGCGCGAGGGGCTGGGCTTCATGGGCCGGACCCCGCTGGCCCGCGGCCTGCTGGTCGGCATGCTCGGCGCGCTGGCGGCCGGCGGCGCGATCATCGCCCTCGGACGGCTGTTCGCCGAGTCGGTGCTGGCCGGGGGCGACGCGGCGTACGCCCTGCTGTTCGGCGCGATCTTCGCCGGCATCGCGCTCGGCGTCGCCCTCGGCCCGAAGGCCCTGGGTGACCTGTCGCGCCGGCGCGTGTTCGGCCCCTCGATCGTCGGCGCCGGCGCCTCGCTGGTGTTCATGTCGCTGGTGCCCAACCTGTTCCTCGCGACCGTCGCGACGCTGCTCGTCGGCGCCTTCGCGGGCGTGGCGTACGTCGTCGGCATCACCCTGCTGGGCCTCGAGGTCGAGGACGAGATGCGCGGGCGCACCTTCGGGCTCGTCCAGTCGCTGATGCGCATCGACCTGCTGCTGGTGACCGCGACGACGCCGTTCATCGCCGGCGCGATCGGGGTCCAGGAGGGCCCGGGCGGCATCAGCGTCAACGGCGTCTCGGTGGTGCTGCTGGTCGGCGGGCTGCTGGCCGCCGTCGTCGGTGTCCTGAGCTACCGGCAGATGGACGACCGGCCCGGTGTGCCGCTGCGCAGCGACCTCGTGCGGCGGCTGCGGCGGACGCCACCCCGGCCGGACCACAGCGGCACGTTCGTCGCCTTCGAGGGTGGTGAGGGCGCCGGCAAGACGACGCAGATCGCGCTGCTCGAGGCCTGGCTCGAGGCGCGCGGTCACGAGGTCGTCGTGACCCGGGAGCCCGGTGCGACCCCGCTCGGGGCGAAGGTGCGCGCGCTGCTGCTCGACCCCGCCTCCACGGTCGCGCCGCGCGCCGAGGCGATGCTCTACGCCGCCGACCGCGCGCAGCACGTCGCGCAGGTCGTCCGGCCGGCCCTCGAGCGCGGCGCCGTCGTCGTCACCGACCGGTACGTCGACAGCTCGCTGGCCTACCAGGGCGCCGGGCGGGAGCTCGAGGTCGACGACGTCCGCAAGCTGTCGGCGTGGGCGACCGGCGGGCTGCGTCCCGACCTTGTGGTGCTGCTCGACGTCGACCCGGTGGTCGGACTGGCCCGGGCGGGCGCCGGCGCGGGTCTCGACCGCATCGAGGCGGAGTCGCTGGCCTTCCACGCCCGGGTGCGGCAGGGCTTCCTCGACCTGGCCGGCGCCGACCAGGACCGCTACCTCGTCGTGCCGGCCGACCAGCCGGCCGCGGCCGTGCACGAGCTGGTGCGGCGGCGGCTGGTCGAGCTGGTCGCCATGCCCGTCGTCGAGACCGCCCCGGCATGAGCGTCTTCGACGACCTCGTCGGCCAGGAGGTCGTGGTCGCGCAGCTGCAGGCGGCGGCCGACGGCGCCGCCCGCCTCATCGCCGGAGAGCCCGAGGGCGCCGGCGGCATGACGCACGCCTGGCTGTTCACCGGCCCGCCCGGCTCCGGGCGATCGGTCGCAGCCCGGGCCTTCGCCGCGGCGCTGCAGTGCCAGACGCGCGGCGAGCCCGGCTGCGGGCACTGCGAGGGGTGCACGCAGGCGCTGTCCGGCGCGCACCCGGACGTCGCGATGATCGTCCCGGAGGGCCTGCACCTGAGCATCGCGGACGCGCGGGACGTCATCCTGCGCAGCTCCCGCGCGCCCACCCGCGGCCGCTGGCAGGTCACCCTGATCGAGGACGCCGACCGGATGGAGGAGCGGACCAGCAACACCGTCCTCAAGGCCATCGAGGAGCCGCCGCCGCACAGCGTGCTGCTGCTCTGCGCGCCCAGCGTCGAGGACCTGCTGCCCACCATCCGCTCGCGCTGCCGGCTCGCCTCACTGCGGACGCCGCCCTCGGACGCGGTCGCGCGGGTGCTGGTGCAGCGCGACGGGGTGGACCCGGCGATGGCGGCCTTCGCTGCGCAGGCCGCGCAGGGGCACATCGGCCGGGCCAAGCGGCTCGCGACGGACGAGGAGGCGCGGCGCGAGCGGCGGGACGTGCTGTCGCTGCCCCGGTCGCTCCAGGGCGTGGGATCGGCTCTGCACGCCGCTGCAGACCTGGTCGACGCCGCCAAGGCGGAGGCGACCACGCTGACCCAGGGGCGGGACGTCGCGGAGAAGGAGTCGCTGTCGACCGCCCTCGGCGTCGGCGCGACGGGCAAGGGCGTGACCGGCGGCGCGCGCGGCGCGGCCGGTGCCCTCAAGGACCTCGAGAAGCGGCAGAAGAGCCGCGGCACCCGCACCCAGCGCGATGCGCTGGACCGCGCGCTGGTCGACCTCGCGGCCTTCTACCGCGACGTGCTGCAGCTCCAGCTGGCCACCGGAACGGCGCTCGTCCACGGCGACCTGGGCGACCAGGCGGCCACGATCGCGCGCGCCACGACGCCCGAGTCGACGCTGCGACGCATCGACGCGGTGCTGGCCTGCCGGGGGGCGCTGGACGCCAACGTCGCACCGCTGCTGGCCGTCGAGGCGATGGCCCTCGCCCTGAGGACCGGCTGACGAGCAGGTAGTCTCGATGGCGCACCACGCCGCCTTAGCTCAGTCGGCAGAGCACCTCACTCGTAATGAGGTTGTCCGCGGTTCGATTCCGCGAGGCGGCTCCACGCCTGAGACGACTCGTCTCAGGCACGGCGTGGTCGAGCCGCCCGGGCTCCGGCCCGGGCGGTGGCCGAGGGGTTCGTGGGTGAGCGCCCTCAACTAGCGTGACGGCATGCCGATCCCGCGTCCCCTGGTGAAGGCCGTCGGCCGGCTGAAGCCCGCCATCCCGAGCCGCGCGTGGCCGCTGCTGAACACGGCCGCGTCCTTCGTCGGCACCGGCCCGCTCGTCGGGCTCCCCGCCTTCAGGCGCGTCCTTGCCATCGCTGCGCACCCCGACGACGAGAGCATCGGGTGCGGCGGGGTCCTGGCGCTGCTCGCCCGCTCGGGTGCCGAGGCGCACCTCGCCTTCGCGACCGACGGCGAAGCCACCTGGGCCACCGGGTTGGACGAGCCGGAGATCGCCGCTCGCCGCCGCAAGGAGGCGATCGAGTCGTGCCGCATCCTGGGCCTGCCCGCGCCGGACTTCTTCGGCCTGCCCGACGGTGGCCTGGTGGACCGGGCGGAGGAGCTCGGGCAGTGCATCGAGCGCCTTGTCGCCGCGAGGGACCCCGAGGTCGTCATGGTGCCGTGGTTCCTCGACGGCCATCCCGACCACCAGGCGGTCAGCCGGGCGCTCGAGCACGCCAGGATCCCGGAGAAGACCGAGATCTGGGGCTACGAGACCTGGACGGCGCTGCCGGCCAACCGCCTCGTCGACGTCAGTCGCGTCATGGACCTCAAGGAGGCGTCGATGCGGTCCCACCTGACCGCGCTGCAGACCTTCGACGTCACCGCAGCGCAGGGGCTCAACCGGTGGCGCTCCATCCACGGGCTCCACGGCAAGGGCTACGGCGAGGCGTTCCTGGCTCTGCCGGTGCAGGAGTACCTCGCGCTGTCCCGTCGGGTGAGGGACCTGTGAGCGAGCCGGTGGCGCGACTGGCCGCGCCTGACGAGTACGACCGCGTGCGCCACGTCCTGCGGGAGGCGTTCCCGGACAACCCCAAGGCCCGCCCCGAGGTCATGGAGTGGCAGTACCTCCAGAACCCGTACGGCCCGCCGCGGACGTGGGTGCTGGAAGAAGCCGGCGAGATCATCGCGGTGTACACGGCGATCCCGGTGCGCATCCACCTGGAGGGGCGCACCACCACGGCCGCGCTGGGCATCGACGCGGCGGTCCTCCCGGAGCACCAGGGACGCCGCCTGTTCACCCCGCTCTCGCGCGCCCTGTACGCCGACGTCGCCGAGCAGGGCTGGACGTACACCCTGGCCTATCCGAGCCTGGCGTCCCGCAACGGGATCGCGCGCGCCGGCTGGGTCGAGGCCGCCCGGCTGAGGGTGAACGTCCTCCCGCTCGACGACGACTGGGTCCGCACCCGGTTCGGCGTCCCCGCGCCCGCAGCCGCACTGCTCAGGAAGACGGCCTTCCACGTCGGCAAGGGCCACACGGGCCAGGAGGTCAGCGGCCCCTCCCCCCAGCTGGACCAGCTGTGGGGCCGGCTGTCGACGAGCAACGGCATCGTGCGCGACGGCACCTGGTGGCAGTGGCGCTACCGGGACAACCCTGATCCGGACGCGTACAGGTACCACGACGTGCACCGCGACGGCGAGCTGGTCGCGTCCGCGGTCACCGCGACGCGGCAGGCGTTCGGCGGCGAGTTCGTCTACGTCCTCGAGTACGTCGCCGTGAGCGCCGCGGACGCCCGTGCGCTCACGCGCACCCTCCAGGCCTCAGCCGAGGGTGCGCACGGCCTGGCGATGATCACCTACGGCGGCAGCCGGCTCGACCGGCTGTCCCGCTGGAGCGGGTTCCGCAGGCTGCCCCGCCGTCTCGAGCCGCACCCCCAGTGGTTCGGCGGCGTGGCGGCCGGCTCCGGAGCGCCCTCCCCCGACACCCTCGACTGGTCGGTGTCCTGGGGAGACCTGGACCACCTCTAGCGGCTGCACCGGCGGACGACCCGCGTTCGCCTCGCGTTCCGGGCACTGGGGTACGTTCCGGCTGAACCAGCCCCCGACTGTCGAGGACGTCTCGTGACCCTGCGCCGTCGTACCGGAACCACCGTCCTGCTCGCGGCTCTCGCCCTCACCGCTGCCTGCGGCGAAGCACCGTCCCGCGGCAACGGCGGGGAGAGCACCGAGGCCGCCTCCGCCGCCTCTGCCGAGGACTTCGGCGGCTTCGAGGAGCTCGTCGCGGCCGCCAAGGAGGAGGGCGCGCTCAACGTCATCGCGCTCCCGCCGGACTGGACCAACTACGCCGAGGTCATCGACACCTTCAGCAAGAAGTACGGCATCAAGGTCAACAGCGCCCAGCCGGACGCGTCCAGCCAGGACGAGATCAACGCCGCCAAGCAGCTGTCCGGCACGGACCGCGCGCCCGACGTCTTCGACCTCGGCCCGTCGGTCGCCGTCGCGAACGCCGACCTGTTCGCGCCGTACAAGGTGCAGACCTGGGACGACGTCGCGGACGAGCTCAAGGACCCGGACGGCCGCTTTCTCAGCGACTACGGCGGTCTCATGTCCATCGGCTACGACGCCGGAGCCGTTCCCGCGCCGACCAGCGTCAAGGACCTGCTCAAGCCGCAGTACAAGGGCAAGGTCGCGCTGAACGGCGACCCGACGCAGGCCGGCGCCGCCTTCACCGGCGTCGTCATGGCCTCGCTCGGCAACGGCGGCAGCGCCGATGACATCAAGCCGGGCGTGGACTTCTTCGCCCAGCTGAACAAGGCCGGCAACTTCCTGCCCGTCGACCCGACGCCCACCACGATCGCCTCCGGTCAGACGCCGGTCGTCATCGACTGGGACTACACCAACGCCGCGCAGACGGTCGCCCTGGAGGGCAAGCGGGACTGGAAGGTCGTCGTGCCGAGCGAGGCCGTCGTCAGCTCCTACTACGTGCAGGCCATCAACAAGGAGGCACCGCACCCGGCCGCCGCCCGCCTGTGGCAGGAGTTCCTCTACAGCGACGAGGGCCAGAACCTGTGGCTGAAGGGCTTCGGCCGCCCGGTCCGCGAGGCCGCCATGGTCGAGGCCGGCACCATCGACCAGGCCGCCTACGCCAAGCTCCCGAAGACCGAGGGCGAACCGGTCAGCCTCACCGAGGAGCAGAGCAACAAGGCCAAGGAGTACCTCGGCGCCAACTGGGCGAAGGCCATCAGCTGAGTCGCCGCTGGGCCGTGCTGCCCGCGCTCGGCGCGGTCCCGTTCCTCGCCTACGTCGGCGTCTTCCTGCTGTACCCGACGCTCGTCGTCGTCGGCGGTGCGTTCGTCGACGACGACGGGGCGCTCACGCTGCAGAACGTGCGCGCCGTCGTCGGCAGCCCGTACCTGGAGGCGTTCGTCCGCAGCCTGCAGCTGTCGGCCATCACGGCGGTCGTGGGTGCGGTGCTGGGCGCGCTGCTCGCGTGGGCGGTCGCGACGGGCGACCCCGACGGGCTGCTCCGGCGTGTCGTCACCTCCGCCTCAGGGGTGCTCGCGCAGTTCGGCGGCGTGACGCTGGCGTTTGCGTTCCTCGCGACCGTCGGCTTCGAGGGGCTCGTGACGGTCGCGCTGCGCGAGCAGGGCATCGACCTGTTCGCCGGCGGCGCCTGGATCTTCGAGCTGCCGGGCCTGGTGCTCGTCTACACCTACTTCCAGATCCCGCTGATGGTCATCGTTTTCCTGCCGGCGCTCGACGGCCTGAAGCCGCAGTGGCGGGAGGCGGCCCGCAGCCTGGGTGGCAGCGCGTGGACGTACTGGCGCCGCGTCGCCGGGCCGGTGCTCGCGCCGGCGTTCTTCGGCTCGATGCTGCTGCTGTTCGCCAACGCATTCTCGGCCTACGCGACGGCCGCGGCGCTGGTCAGCCAGGGAGCGCCGATCGTCCCCCTGCAGATCCGCAACCTGCAGACCAGCGAAGTGCTGCTCGGCCAGCAGAACCTGGCTCGCGCCCTGGGTCTGGGCATGGTGCTGGTCGTCGCCGTGGTCATGGCGCTCTACGCCTTGCTCCAGCGGCGCACGACGCGGTGGCTGCGATGAGGGCGGTCCGGTACTCGGTGCTCGGCGTGCTCGGCGCCTTCTTCCTGCTGCCGCTCGTGGCGATGCTCGACTTCTCCACCCGCGGCGCACCCGGCGGCGGCCGCGACTTCACCGCCTGGACGTCGATCGCCGACGACCGGGCGCTCCTCGACGCGATCGCGGTGTCGCTCCAGCTGTCGGTGCTGACCAGCGTGCTGATGCTCGTGCTGCTGCTTCCGACGATGGTCTGGGTGCAGCTCCGGCTGCCGAAGCTGAAGCGGCTGGTGGAGTTCCTCTGCCTGCTGCCGCTGGTGATCCCCGCCGTCGTCCTGGTCGTCGGGATCGCGTCGCTCTACTCCTGGGTCAGCTACTTCCTGGGCAACTCAGCGCTGACGCTGACCTTCGTCTACGTCGTGCTGGTCCTGCCGTACGCCTACCGCGCCCTCGAGTCGGGCCTGCAGGCGATGGACCTCCGCACGCTGTCCGAGGCCGCCCGCAGCCTCGGCGCCGGCTGGGGGACCGTGATGCTGCGCGTGGTCCTGCCGGGCGTACGAGCGGCGGTGCTGTCGGCCGCCCTGCTCACGGTCGCCCTGGTGCTGGGGGAGTTCACGCTGGCGAGCCTGCTGAACTTCCCGACGCTGCAGGTCGCCATCAACCTCACCGGCAAGCGCGACGCGGCGCTGTCCATCGCGGTCTCGCTGGCCGCCCTGCTGCTGGCCTTCGGCTTGCTGCTCGTCCTGTCGCAGCTCGTCGGCCGGCGGCGCACCGCACGCGTCGCCGAGCCGCTCGCTCCCTCTGGAGGCAAGGCGTGACCACCGGCGCGGGCGTGCACCTCACATCGCTGTCCCGTTCGTACAGCGGCGTCGCGGCGCTGGACGGCCTCGACCTGCTCGTCGAGCCCGGCGAGTTCGTCTCGCTGCTCGGTCCGTCCGGCTGCGGCAAGACCACGGCGCTGCGGATCCTGGCCGGGCTCGAGACCGCTGACTCGGGTCGGGTCCTCGTCGGCGGCCGGGACATCACGCGGGTGCCGGCCAACAAGCGCGACATGGGGATGGTCTTCCAGGCGTACAGCCTGTTCCCCAACCTCACCGCCCGGGACAACGTCGGCTTCGGGCTGCGCCTGCGCAAGATGTCGGGCGCCGAGGAGCGCTCCCGTGCCGGGGAGCTGCTCGAGCTGGTCGGACTCGCGGACCAGGCCGACAAGTACCCGCACCAGATGTCCGGCGGCCAGCAGCAGCGCGTCGCGCTGGCCCGGGCGCTGGCGATCCGGCAGAGGGTGCTGCTGCTCGACGAGACGCTGTCGGCGCTCTACGCGCAGGTCCGGGTGCAGCTGCGCGAGCAGATCCGGCGCATCCAGACCGAGCTCGCCATCACCACCCTGTTCGTCACGCATGACCAGGAGGAGGCGCTGGCCATCAGCGACCGCGTGGGCGTCATGTCGCGCGGCCGCCTCGAGCAGCTCGACAGCCCGGGCGCGGTCTACCAGCGCCCCGCGACGCCCTTCGTGGCCGAGTTCATCGGCGTCACGAACTCCTTCAGCGGGAGCGTCTCGGGGAGCGACCTGCTGCTTGCGGACGGTGCGCGGCTGCCCGCCGCGGTGCTGGCCGAGCAGCCAGACGGCGCGCCGGCTCGGGTGCTCGTGCGGCCGGTCGACCTGCACGTCGCGGCCGAGGGCCAGCTGGCCGGCACGGTCCTGACGCACAGCTTCCTCGGGCCGGTCACCCGCCTGGCGGTGCGCCTCGCGAACGAGGACGTCGTGCGGGTGGACGTGCCGTCGGCAGCGGCCGCGGCGAGCCCGGTCGGCGCGATGGTGCGGCTCGCGGTGGAGCCGGGGTCGGCCTTCCTCGCCGCCTGACGCTGGCCCGTTCGCCCGGCCAGCCTGGCTCTTCCGGGCCATGTGCAGCTGGCTCCTGCGGCTCATGCGCCTCGGCCGGCCGTGAGGGACCGTGGTGCAGGTGGACCGCCATGACGGCCGCCCCCCGACCCCGGGCGAGCTCCTCCGGGGTGTGCTCCCCGGGCGCCGCGACCTCGCCGCGCCGTTGTGGCACGCGCGGCACCGTGCGCTGCTCGGCCTGCTCGCGCTGCACGTGCTGCTGCTGCCGATCTGGGCGCTGGTCAACGGCGAGCCGCTGAGCCACCTGGTCGGCGTGGGCGCCGCCCTGGTCGGGTTGCTGGTCGTCGGTGCGCTGTCCCGCTCCCGGGGCGTCGCCGCGTCCGCGGTGTCCCTCGGCCTGGTCGCTGCTGCGGCCGCGGTCGTGCACGCGGGAGACGGGCGCACCGTCCTGCACTTCCACTTCTTCCTCGTGGTCGCCGCGCTGGCGCTGTACCAGCAGTGGCTGCCCTTCCTGCTCGCCATCGCGTTCGTGCTCGTCGACCACGCGGTGATGGGGCTGCTCGCGCCAGGTGACGTGTACGACGACGCCTGGTCGATGCAGAACCCGTGGCTGGCGGCGCTGGTGCACGGCTCGTACGTGCTGGGTGCCGCAGCCGTCAGCGCGCTGGCGTGGACGTGGGCCGAGCGCGAGCGTCGCACCGCGGAGGAGCGCGCCGACCAGGAGGCCTCGCGCGTCCGGGAGAGCGAGCGCCGGCTGAGCGGACTGCTCGACAACGCCCCGTCGAGCATCTTCGTGAAGGACCTCGAGGGGCGCTTCATCGACGCCAACCGGCAGATGCAGGAGGTGCTGCAGCTGTCCGCCGAGCAGGTGCTGGGGCGGACCAGCGGCGACCTGTTCGGGTCCGAGGTGGGGGAGGCGTCGGACGCGCACGACGCGCGCATCGTGGCCGAGCGACGGCCCAGCGAGGTGCTCGAGCGCAACGTGGTGGCCGGCGAGGAGCGGATCCTGGCCATCGTGAAGTTCCCGCTGGTGGACGACGCCGGGCAGGTGACCGCGGTCGCCGGCATCGCCAGCGACATCACCGAGCGCGTCGTCGCCGAGCAGGCGCTGCGCGTCAGCGAGCAGCGGCTTCGCGGGGTCTTCGCGAACGGTCCGGTCGCGCAGATGGTGCTCCAGCCCGACGGGGTGCTGGCCGAGGTCAACCCGGCCTTCTGCGAACTGCTCGGCTACGGCCCCGCCGAGCTCGTCGGCATGCGACTGGCGACGCTGGTGGAGCCCGGCGACCGGCCCCTCGTGGACGCCCTGCTCGTGCCCGGGGACGGTCCGCGTCGCGCCGAGCTGAGGATGCGCACGCGCAGCGGCGACCTGCTGAGCTGCCGGGTGGGCGTCGCATCCGTCTCGGTGGATGACCTGCCGCCGTACTGCGTCGGGATGGTCGAGGACGTCACGCAGGCCCGGCGCAGCGAGGCCGAGCTCGCGCACCGCGCCACCCACGACGGGCTGACCGGGCTGCCGAACCGCGCCCTGCTGCTGCAGCGCATCGACGACGCGCTGGCGGACACGGACAACCCGGTGGCGCTGGTCTTCCTCGACCTGGACGGCTTCAAGGAAGTCAACGACAGCCTCGGCCACGACGCCGGCGACCGGCTGCTGCACGTCGTCGGCCAGCGCCTGCAGGCCATCTGCCGCCCGGGCGACACGCTGGCGCGGCTCGGGGGCGACGAGTTCGTGCTCTGCTGCGCCGGCTGCGGCGACCCGGCGCAGGCGCGGGCGGTGGCCACCCGGATGCTCGACGCGCTGCGGACGCCGCTCGTCCTGGGCGAGCGGCAGGTCGAGGTCGGCGGCAGCATCGGCATCACCATCGGCCGCCGGAGCGAGGGCTCGACCTCGATGCTCCTGCTGCGCGACGCGGACACCGCGCTCTACGCCGCCAAGGCCGAGGGACGCGACCGGGCGGTGCTGTTCACCCCGCAGCTGCGCGAGCGGGAGGAGCGCCGCCGCCGGCTGCAGGCCGACCTGGTGGCCGTCCTCCGCGGCGGGCACGGCCTGCGGCTGGACTACCAGCCGGTCGCGGACGCCGCCTCAGGTCGGCTCGTCACCTGCGAGGCGCTGGTGCGCTGGGACCACCCGGAGGACGGCCTGCTGATGCCGGACGACTTCCTGCCGCTCGCCGAGCACAAGGGGCTGCTTCCGGCGCTCGACTGCTGGGTGCTCGCCGAGGCGTGCCGGGCCGCGGCGCAGTGGTCCGAGCACGCGGGGCGGGTCTCGGTCGCGGTGAACCTCAGCCCGGAGACGATCGCGGACGGGACGGTCGTGCAGTGGGTGCAGGAGGCGTGCGCCCGCACCGGCCTGTCGCCGGACCGGCTCGTCGTGGAGCTCACCGAGACGGCGGTGGTGGCGCGGCCGCAGGAGACCTCCCGCGCCCTGACCGGCCTGCGGCAGCTGGGCGTGCGGGTGGCGCTGGACGACTTCGGCACCGGCTACTCGTCGCTGTCGCACCTGCGCGACCTGCCCGTGGACGTCGTGAAGATCGACCGCAGCTTCACCCGCGGCACGACCGGCAGCGGGCGCGACGCCGCGATCGTGCAGGCCGTCGCCGACCTCGCCGGCGCGCTGGGCGCCACCCTGGTGGCCGAGGGCGTCGAGACGGCGGAGCAGCGCGCGGCGGTGGTCGCCGCGGGCTGCCAGCTGCTGCAGGGGTGGTTCGTCTCGCACCCGCTGCCGGAGGACGAGGTCGCGGCGCTGCTGGCCATGCAGCCGCTGCTTCCGCCTCGGCCGCGGGTGGCGCCCGACAGCCGGCTGCGCAGTCTTGGCTGACTACCGCTCCCGGAGCCTGCGCAGCCCGCGCCAGCCGGCGTAGCCGACGCCGGTGCCGGCCGCCGCACCTGCGACCAGCAGCGCGACCGAGAGGACCGGCCGCGCCCCGCTGACCGCCCCGCGCACCGGCACGGCCGCCCGACCCTTGACGCCCGGGATGGCCGCCTGCGCGAGCAGCTCGTCGAGCAGTCCCTCCGGCGGCGGCTCGGCCGGCGAGGACAGCACCCGCAGCCCGGCCGCCACGTCGCGCTGGGCGGAGAACGCCGCCTGGCAGTCAGAGCACCGCCGAAGGTGCAGGCCGACCAGCCGACGGCGCACCCGCGGAAGGGACCGGTCGACGTACCCCGGCAGCTGCGCCTGCACCTCGTCGCACAAGCGGCTCATGTGCCGACCAGCTCCCTCAGCCTCGCGTGCGCCCTGTGCAGCCGGACCTTCACCGCACCCTCGCTGATGCCCAGCACCTGCGCGGCCTCCTTCGTCGAGAGCCCCTGCACGTCACGCAGCACGACGACCTCCCGCGCGTCCTCCGGCAGCGTGTCCAGCGCCCGCGCCGTCCGCGCCGCGAGGTCAGCGGTCTCGGCGCGGCTCGCGGGGTCAGGTGCCGGGTCGACCAGGTCCACGTCCATCTCCAGGACGCCGGCGGACTGCCCGCGAGCCCGGACGTCACCGCGCTTGGTGAGCATCGTGCTGCACACGTTCACCGTCACCCGGTGCAGCCACGTGCCGAAGGAGGACTCCCCGCGGAAGCCGAGCACCGAGCGCACGACGCGCACGTAGACCTCCTGCGTGGCGTCCGCCGCGTCGCTGGGATCAGCCAGCAGCCGGCGGGCCAGCGCGTACACGTCGGCGTACGTCGCCCGGATGAGGTCATCCATCGCGCCGCGCTCGCCCCGCTGCACGGCGCGCACGAGCGACGGGTCGACGTCCATCCGTCACGGTCCCGCACGAGGACCTGTAACCGCTCGCGACGCGCGCAGTCCAACGGGGTGAGGGGCAAGGCGCCCCGCAGACAAGGAGCCCCCCATGTACCCCTTCGTCGTCTTCCTCGGTCTCGCCCTCGGTCTCACCGTCGTCATGCAGGTCATCGACGAGCTGCTCCCGCTCAAGGCGCCGGCCGCGCTGACCCGCACCATCGCCGTCGTCCTGGCTGCGGGCTTCGCCTGGGGGCTCGACTACTCCGTCTTCACCGCCTTCGGGCAGGAGCTGCGCAGCGCCTGGATGCACCCGGTCGTGACCGGTCTCGCCCTCGTCGGTGGCGGGGAGTTCGTCCGCAGCCTGGTCCACGCGCTCGGCCACCGCACCGGCGAGCCGCCGGTCGAGGTCGCCCCGCACCGGGCGGTCCGCGCCGCCTGAACCGACTGACGGGGTCGTACGAACGACCGGACGAGAGCGGTCGCCGCGCCCCCGCGGTCGCTCTCCTCCTACGTCACGTCAGGACGTCGTAGGCCAGCCGCAGCACCAGCGCGCTGACCACGACGAGGAAGACCCGGCGCACCCAGGCGCTGCCGCGGCGGATCGCCAGCCGCGTGCCGACCTGGCTGCCGGCCAGGTTCGACAGCGCCATGGCGGCCCCGAGCAGCCAGAGCACGTGGCCGCCGTACGCGAACAGCGCCAGGGCCGCGAGGTTGGTGGACGTGTTCACCACCTTCGCGGTCGCGCTGGCGTGCAGGAACGACAGCCCCACCGCGCCGACGAGCAGGAACACCAGGAAGCTGCCGGTACCCGGTCCGATGAAGCCGTCGTAGAAGCCGATCAGTGCGCCCCCGACGACCGCGGTCGTGCGCTGCGCGTGCGCCTTCATGCGCAGCAGCTCCACCTCGCCGAGGGACGGACGGCGCAGCGTGTAGCCCAGCACGGTGACCAGGGCCACGAGCACGGCCGGCTTGAGCACCTCGCTGCCGACCGACGTCGCGAGCAGCGCACCGCCGGCGCTCCCGACGAAGGCCGAGCCCGCCATCCAGCCGGCGGTCCTGCGGTCGACGGAGATCCGCCGGTTGTAGGTGACCGCGGCGCTCGCCGTGCCGACGACCGAGGCGAGCTTGTTGGTGCCGAGCAGCGCGACGACCGGCGCCTGCGGCAGGACGACGAGCAGCGCGGGCAGCTGCACCAGGCCGCCGCCGCCGACGATCGCGTCCAGGCCGCCGGCCAGGAACGCAAAGGCGCAGAGCACGAGCAGGTCGGTCAGCTCGACGTCCACGCGCCACCCTCTCCTAGGGTCGTGCCATGAGCGACGAGACCCGCGCCAGGCTCCGCGCGACGTACCTGAAGCCGGAGGGGGAGCGGCCCGCCTCCTCCGCCCGCGGCCTGCACCACACGGCGCTGGTCAGCGGCGACGTCGAGCGGACGACCCGCTTCTACAGCGAGCTGCTCGAGTTCCCGCTGACCGAGATGATCGACAACCGCGACTACCCGGGGTCGACGCACTTCTTCTTCGACATCGGCAACGGCAACCTGCTCGCCTTCTTCGACTTCCCCGGGCTGGACCTCGGGCCGTACGCCGAGGTGCTCGGCGGGCTGCACCACGTCGCGATCTCCGTCGAGCCGGCGCGCTGGGCCCTGCTGAGGGACAAGCTCGACGCGGCCGCAGTGGCGTACGAGCGCCACAGCGGCACCTCGCTCTACTTCGCCGGGCCGGACGGCGAGCGGCTCGAGCTGATCTGCGACCCGCTCGGCGAGATGTACGGCGAGAAGGTCCTCTAGCGCGTCTGGTTGGTGTGCACGGGCTTCTGCGCCTGCTCGACCGGCATGAGCTTGTCGAGGTGCTCCTCGTGCATCTTCGCGTCGCCGACGTGGTCGACCGCGTGCGGGTCGGCGGCGTACCGCTCGCGGCTGTAGATGACCTCCTGCTCGGCCTCGACGCGCCCGACCCACTCCGCGCCCTCGACCGACTTGCCGGGCTCGAGGTCCTTGTAGACCTCGAAGAAGTGCTGGATCTCCAGCTTGTCGAACTCGCTGATGTCGCCGATGTCCTTGATGTGGGCCTGGCGCGGGTCGCCGGCCACGACGCAGAGCAGCTTCTCGTCCGGCCCGGCCTCGTCGGTCATGCGGAACATGCCGATCGTGCGGCAGGAGATCAGGCAGCCGGGGAAGGTCGGCTCCTCGAGCAGGACCAGCGCGTCCAGCGGGTCGCCGTCGCCGCCGAGCGTGCACTCCACGAAGCCGTAGTCGGCCGGGTAGCTGGTGCTCGTGAACAGGCGCCGGTCCAGCCGGATGCGACCGGTGTGGTGGTCCATCTCGTACTTGTTGCGCTGCCCCTTGGGGATCTCGATGGTGACGTCGAACTCCACAGCGGGGCTTCCTCCAAGACAGGCGGGCGGGTCCACCTAGTCTCGCCCACGGGGTTCGAGGGGCTTCGCAGAGGGCGGTGAGACGTTGCGCACGGGACGTCTGGTCGCTGCGCTCGCTGCCGCCTCGGTGCTCGCCGGAGGCGCTGCTGCCGTGACGCTGCGCGGGGACGGCTCGGCGTCGGAACGACCGGACGCCGGTGCGACGGCCCCCGCCGTGCGCGAGGCGCTGCTGCCGGAGGTCCGCGACGACGCGCCCGCGCCGACCGCCGCCGGTCTGCAGGCGGCGATCACCCTGACGCTGGCCGACCCCGCCATCAACGGCCGACTGGCCGTGTCGGTCGTGGACGCGCACAGCGGTGAGCCGGTGCTCGAGCGGGGTGCGGACGCGCTGCTGGTCCCCGCCTCCACGGCCAAGATCGCGACAGCGGTCGCTGCGCTCACCGCGCTGCCGCAGGACCTCCGCCTGACCACCCGCGTCGTCGCGGGCGCCGCGCCGGGGGAGGTCGTGCTCGTCGGCGGCGGCGACCCGACGCTGGCGGGGGTCAAGGCGCCGCTGTCCTACCCGGCGCCTGCGCGGCTGACCGACCTGGCCACCCGCACCCGCGCCGCGCTCGGCGCGCAGGTCGTGTCCCGCGTGCTGGTGGACGAGTCCCTCTACAGCGGCGCGCGGCTCGGTCCCGGCTGGAAGGACAGCTACGTCACGGAGGGGGCGGTCGCCCCGGTCGGGCCGGTCATGGTCGACGGCGGCCGGGTGCGCCCGGACCGCGTGCGACGGCACCTCGAGCCGGCGCTGGCCGCGGGCCAGCAGCTCGCCGCGCTGCTCCAGCCGGGGGCCGAGGTGCAGGTGGCCCGCGGCGCGGCGCCCGTCGGCGCGACCGAGCTGGGCGCCGTCACCAGCCAGCCGGTCCCGCAGCTCGTCGAGCGGATGCTGGCGCACAGCGACAACGACCTCGCCGAGGCGCTCGCCCGGCACGTGGCGCTGAGCCAGGGGCAGCCGGCCTCCTTCGCCGGCGGCGCCGCTGCGGTGCAGCAGGTGCTGGGGTCGTTCCTCGACGAGGTCGGCGTCGGGCGGCAGGCGGTCGCGCTGGTCGACGGCAGCGGGCTCTCCCGCGACGACCGGCTCGAGCCGGCAGCCCTCACCCGGCTGCTCGCCCGGGTCGCCTCCGACGACGGCTCGGCCCCGGTCGAGCAGCTCTCACCGGTGCTCACCGGCCTGCCGGTGGCGGGCTTCTCCGGGACGCTCTCGGAGCGCTACCGCAAGGCCGCCACCGGCGCGCGGCTGGGCGCCGGGATCGTCCGCGCGAAGACCGGCACGCTCAACGGCGTCAGCGCTCTGGCCGGCCTGGTGCGCACGGCCGACGGCCGGCTGCTCGCGTTCGACCTCACCGCCGACGGGGTGCCGCTCGGCGCGAACCGCCAGGCGGAGGCCGCCCTCGACCGGCTGGCTGCCGCGCTGGCCGGCTGCGGCTGCCGCTGACGCCGTACGGCACGTAGCGTCGGAGCCATGCCCAGCCCCGTCGACTACGACCTCGCGGTCAGCACCGCCCGCCGCCTGGCCCCCGCACCGCCGTCCGTCAGCTGGGCCGAGGCCGGCGCCATCGTGACCGAGCTGCGGCAGCTCGCCGTGCAGGCCGAGGAGCACGTGCGCGCGGTCACCGGGTTGGTGCCGCCGGGCGAGGTGCTCGAGGCGACCGTCGTCGACCGGCCCGGCTGGGCAGCCGCGAACGTCGAGGGCTTCCGCGTCGTGCTCGAGCCGCTGACCAGGAAGCTCGAGGAGAAGAGCACCAGCGCGCTGGCCGCCGGCGTGACCGCCAAGGTCGCCGGCGTGCAGATGGGGTCGGTCCTGGGCTGGCTGTCGAGCAAGGTGCTCGGGCAGTACGAGGCGTTCACCGCCGCGGGCACGCCCGGTCGGCTGATCATGGTCGCGCCGAACATCGTGGAGACCGAGCGCCGGCTCGAGGTCGACCCGCACGACTTCCGGCTGTGGGTCGCGCTGCACGAGGTCACCCACCGCACGCAGTTCACCGCGGTGCCGTGGATGCACGACCACGTGCGCGGTGAGATCACGAACCTGCTCGAGGCGACGTCCCTGGACGACCCGGCGCAGCTCGTCGAGCGGCTGAAGAACGTCGTGACCGGGCTGCCGAAGGGCGGGTCCGTCGTCGAGCTGCTGCAGACGCCCGAGCAGCGCGTCGTGCTCGACCGCGTGACCGCCTTCATGTCGCTGCTGGAGGGCCACGCCGAGCACGTCATGGACGGCGTCGGACCGTCCGTCGTGCCGAGCGTGACGCACATCCGGGCCAAGTTCGACCAGCGGCGTAAGGAGCACGGCGGCCTGCTGGACCGGGTGCTGCGCAAGCTGCTCGGCATGGACCTCAAGGCGCTGCAGTACGCCGAGGGCAAGGTCTTCGTCGACGCCGCGGTCCGCGAGCTCGGCATGGCCGGCTTCAACCGCGTCTGGGAGTCGCCCGCGACGCTGCCGACCCGGCAGGAGATCCGCGAGCCGCTCTCCTGGGTGCAGCGGATCGACAGCACCCCGGCCGCGATCACGGCGTGACCGGACCGCCGCGGGCCACCGCTGCAGTGCGGGTGGCGGTGCGGCGCGCACTTCCCGACGGACCCGTCGCCGCCGCGGTGTCGGGCGGCGCGGACTCGCTCGCGCTGGCCGCCGCGCTCGCGTTCGAGCGGCCGGGGTCGTACGCCCTGCTCGTCGACCACGGGCTCCAGGCGGGTTCGGCGGAGGTGGCCGAGCAGGCCGCCGGCGTCTGCCGCGACCTCGGCCTCGAGGCGCGCGTGCTCACGGTGGTGCCGGCCGGACGCGACGAGGCGGCAGCGCGCACCTCTCGGTACGCGGCGCTGGACGCGGCCGCCGACGAGCTGGGCCTGGAGGCCGTGCTGCTCGGCCACACGCTCGACGACCAGGCGGAGACGGTCCTGCTCGGGCTGGCGCGTGGCGCCGGTGCGCGAGCCCTCGGCGGCATGGCGCCGGTGCGCGGTGTCTACCGGCGGCCGCTCCTGACGGTCCGGCGCGCGACCACGCACGAGGCCTGCGCCGAGGCGCGGCTCGTGCCGTGGGAGGACCCGCACAACGGCGACCCGTCGTACGCCCGCGTGCGCGCCCGGCACCGCGTGCTGCCGATCCTCGAGACGCACCTCGGTCCGGGAGTGACGGAGGCGCTGGCCAGGTCGGCGGCGCAGCTGCGCGAGGACGCCGACGCGCTGGACGCGCTGGCGCCGGACACCGACGTGGTCGCCGAGCTGGCGGCGCTGCCCGCGGCTCTGCGCAGCCGCGCCCTGAAGCGGCTGGCCGA
>JAOPWK010000261.1 GCA_025965735.1 Frankiales bacterium | reverse complement strand
ACCTCGGCCCGCTGCAGGACGCGCTCGACGCCGCGGCCGCCGCGTCCTTCGCCGCCGGCCGCGCCGCCGCCGGGCAGATCAGCGACCCGGAGCAGCGCCGCCAGGCCGAGCAGCAGGTGGCGCAGGCCGAGCAGCAGTACCGCTCCGCGTCGGCCGCCTCGCGTCGCACGATCCAGCAGGTGGATAGCGGGGCGCAGAGCCTGGAGGACGCGCTCGCCGCCGTCGCGGGGAGCCAGCGGGCGCAGGCCGCCGTCGGCGTCAGCGCCGCGCAGGCGACGGTGGACGCCCTGACGGTCAAGGCGCCGATCGGCGGCGTCGTCACCCTCGGCGGCGCCACGCCCACCGCGCCGCAGGGGGATCTCGCCGGCCTGCTCGGCGGGCTGCCGCCCGGGATCGCCTCGCAGGTGCCCAGCGGCGGGAGCGCGACGAGCACGACGAGCGAGGGCCTGCCGGTGGGGTCGCAGGTCGCCTCGGGCGCGACGCTGCTCAGCGTCACCGACGTCGGCGGGCTGACCGTCACGGCCGAGGTGGACGAGACCGACGTGCTGCTGGTCAAGACGGGCCAGTCCGCGACCGTCGAGCTCGATGCGGTGCCGGACGCGGCCTACCCGGCGACCGTGGCGGCCGTCGACGTGACGCCGACCGCGTCGGCCGGGGGCGGTGTCACGTACCGCGTCCGCCTCACCCTCGCTGGCGGGGAGACGGCCGACGGTGACCCCGCCCCGAGGCCGAAGCCGGGCATGAGCGCCATCGTCGACCTGCAGGTGCGCACCTCGCAGGAGGTGCTCGCCGTGCCGAGCGCAGCCGTCGTGCGTGACGACGGCAAGGACGCCGTCTTCGTGGTCGAGGACGGCCGGGCGCAGCGGGTCCAGGTGACGCTCGGGGCGCAGGGCCAGGACCTCGTCGAGGTCACCCGCGGGCTGCGCGGCGGGGAGCAGGTCGTGGTGCGCGACGCCGACCGGCTGGAGGACGGTCAGGCCGTCCAGACATGACCGCGCCGGCGCTCGAGGCGGTCGACGTCACCCGCTCGTACGTCCTGGAGGGCGTGACGGTCGAGGCGCTGCGCGGGGTGACGCTGACGGTGGAGCGCGGCGACTACGCCGCGGTCGTCGGCCCGTCGGGCTCCGGCAAGTCGACGCTGATGCACCTGCTCGGGGGCCTGGACCGGCCGACCAGCGGCGTGCTGCGCGTGGGTGGCCGTGACATCGCGTCCCTCTCCGAGGACGAGCTGGCCCAGGTCCGCAACGCCACGATCGGCTTCGTCTTCCAGGCCTTCCAGCTGCTGGGCCGCACCAGCGCCATCGACAACGTCGCGATGCCGCTGGTCTACCGCGGGATCCGCCGCAGCGAGCGCCGGCGCCGTGCCGTGGAGGCGCTCACGCGGGTCGGCATGGCGCACCGGCTTGACCACCGCCCGTCGCAGCTGTCCGGGGGCGAGCAGCAGCGGGTCGCCATCGCCCGGGCGCTGGTCGGCGACCCGCAGGTGCTGCTCGCCGACGAGCCGACCGGCAACCTCGACACCCGCACAGGCGAGGAGGTCATGGCGCTGCTCGAGGGGCTGAACGCCGAGCAGGGCGTCGCCGTGGTGCTGGTGACGCACGACCTCGAGGTGGCCGCACGGGCCCGACGGCAGATCCGCGTCCGCGACGGCCTGCTGGAGAGCGCGTGAGGCTGGCCGAGGCGTGGCGCGTCGCCGTCACCGCCCTGCGCGCGAACCGCCTGCGCAGCCTGCTGACCATGCTCGGCGTCGTCATCGGCGTGGCCGCCGTCGTCGTGCTGGTCGCCATCGGCACCGGCGCGAAGTCCGAGGTCGAGGAGCAGGTCAACGGCCTCGGCGCGAACCTCGTCATCGTCGTCCCGGGTCGCCTGGACTTCGGCAGCGCACCGACGAAGAGCCGGCTCGAGCTCGGTGACGCGGACCGGCTCGGCCGCGCCACCGGGCAGGAGGTCGCGGTCAGCCTGGCCTCGGGTGAGACGGTCCGCTTCGGCGGGCGGGAGGCCTTCGCCACCGTCAACGGCACCAACGCCGCGGTGTCCCGCGTCTTCGTCCGGCCGGTCGCCCGCGGGGAGTACCTGCGCCAGACCGACGTCGACACCCGCCGCCGCGTCGCGGTGATCGGGCCGGAGCTGGTGTCGAGCCTGTTCGACGGGGCGGACCCGCTGGGCCGGACCATCAGCGTGGGCGGCGTGCGCTTCCGCGTCATCGGCGTCTTCGAGCCGGTCGGGAGCAGCACCTTCGGCGGCTCGCGCGACGCGGAGGTGCACATCCCGGTGACGGCGGCGCAGCGGCTGTTCGGCGACATGCGCATCGACGCGATGGCGCTCAAGGCGCCGACGACGGACAGCATCGAGGAGGTCAGCGACGAGGCACTCGCGGTGCTGGCCGACCGCTACCCCGACGAGGAGTTCAGCGCGGTCACGCAGGACCAGATCCTCGGCACCGTCGGCAGGATCCTGGGTCTGCTCACCAGCGTGCTGGCCGCGATCGCGGCGATCAGCCTGCTCGTCGGCGGGGTCGGCGTCAGCAACATCATGCTGGTGAGCGTGCGCGAGCGGACCCGCGAGATCGGCCTGCGCAAGGCGGTCGGGGCGCGTCAGCGGGACGTGACCCTGCAGTTCCTGCTCGAGGCGGTCCTGCTCACCACGATCGGCGGCGTCCTCGGCATCGCCCTCGGGGTAGGGGGTTCACTGGGCCTGTCCGCTCTCGTGGACCAGCTCCCGGCGCAGATCACCTGGTGGTCACCGGCGCTGGCCTTCACGGTCAGCGCGGCGGTCGGGATCTTCTTCGGCGTCGTGCCGGCGAGACGAGCGGGACGACTGGACCCTGTCGTGGCGTTGCGGACGGAGTGAGCCGAGGATGGACAGCGCATGAGTGACAGCACGCTGGTGGTCTGGGACGACGTCTTCACCGACTACGACTTCGGCCCGAGCCACCCGCTGCGCCCGCTGCGGCTGGAGCTGACGATGGCGCTCGCCGGCCAGCTCGGCGTGCTCGGTCGTCCTGGCGTCGAGGTGCGCGCGCCACGCAGCGCCGGCGATGACCTGCTCGAGCTGGTGCACGACCCGATGTACGTCGCCTCGGTCAAGCGCGCCCCGGACGACCTGATGGGCCGGCTGTCGCTGAAGTACGGCCTCGGCACCGGCGACGTCCCGATCTTCCCGCAGATGCACGAGGCGGCGGCGCTCGTGACCGGCGCGACCGTCGACGCCGCGCGGGCGGTCTGGGAGGGCACGCACCAGCACGCCGTGAACATCTCCGGCGGGCTGCACCACGCCATGCGCGGCCGGGCCAGCGGCTTCTGCGTGTACGACGACCCGGCCGTGGCGATCGCCTGGCTGCTGTCGCAGGGCGCGACCCGGGTGGCGTACGTCGACGTGGACGTCCACCACGGCGACGGCGTCGAGGCAGCCTTCTACGACGACCCGCGCGTGCTGACGGTCAGCGTCCACGAGAGCGGCCGGACGCTGTTCCCGGGCACCGGCTGGGCCGAGCAGGTCGGGGCCGGCGAGGGCGTCGGCGCGAACGTCAACCTGCCGCTGCCGATGGGCACCGGCGACGCCGGCTGGCTGCGGGCCTTCTCCGCGGTCGTGCCGCCGGTGCTGCGCGCGTTCCGCCCGCAGGTCATCCTCACCCAGCACGGCTGCGACACCCACGCCCTCGACCCGCTGGCTCACCTGCTGATGAGCATCGACGGGCAGCGCGCGACGTACAAGATGCTGCACGAGCTCGCCCACGAGCTCTGCGACGGCAAGTGGATCGCCGTCGGCGGCGGCGGCTACGAGCCGGTGCAGGTCGTCCCCCGCGCGTGGACGCACCTGCTGGCCGAGGTGACCGGCGCACCCCTGGACGGCGCGACCCCGAACGACTGGCGCGAGCAGGCCGCGCGCAAGGGCGGCGAGCGCGCGCCGACCAGCCTCACCGACGGCAAGGTGCCGGACTTCGTGCCGTGGGAGGGCGGACCCGGCGGGGAGGACCCGGTCGACGGCGCCGTGCGGGAGACCCGCGAGGCGGTGTTCCCGCACCTGGGCCTCGACCCGATGGCGGTGGCCGGCTAGTGGCACCGACAGCAGCCGAGCTGCGCGACCACCTCGTCCGGGGGCGCATCGCCGGCGACGTGGCCACTCCCCGCGACGACAACCTGCGCAACGCCCGGCGGATGTCGCAGGGACTGCCCAAGTACGACTTCGGCCTGGTCCCGAGACGTCCCTGGTCGTACGAGGAGGTCGTGGGGGTCATGGCCGAGCGCTGCGGCGTCGTCGCCGACCTGGCGTACGAGGACGGGCCGGACACGATCGACCCGGACCTCACGGTGGCCCAGCTCGAGCGCTGGCGCGATCGGCTGGCCAAGGCCGTCGCCGGCCGCGAGCGGGTGCTGCTGGCCACCGGCCACCCCACGGGCGTGCTCGTCATCCACCTGCAGGTCGCTGCCGCGCTGCGGGCGGCCGGCGCGCAGGTGCTCGTCCCGGAGCAGGACTGGCGCGAGCACGTGCCGGGCTCGCCCCGCCCGCGCACGATCCGCGCGCTGAACGGCGTGCACGTGCTGGCCACCGGCGGGGAGCTGCTGCACACGCACATGCCCGAGCCGATGCAGGCGCTGCTGCACGCGCTCGGGGACGAGCCGCCGGACCTGGTCGTCGCTGACCACGGCTGGGCAGGCGCCGCCGCCGAGGCGGGCATCGACACGCTCGCGCTCGCCGACTGCAACGACCCGGCGCTGTTCGTCGCCGAGGCCGAGGGCAAGCCGGTGGTCACCGTCCCGCTGGACGACAACGTCCGGCCGCAGCTCTACGACCCGGTCAGCGCCTTCCTCACGAGCTGGACCTGAGCCGCGGCGTTAGGCCGAACGGGCGACTGTGCGGATCACTCCCGTACCGATACCCTCACGCAGCACGTGCGTGTCCGATGCCAGCGGTGGGGAAGCCACTGGCCGCGACGCGTGCCGACGGTGGTGGCGCATGTCCAGCTTGAGCGAGATCAAGTTCCTGACGGTGGCGGAGGTCGCCGCGGTCATGCGCGTCTCCAAGATGACCGTCTACCGGCTCGTGCACTCCGGTGACCTGGCCAGCGTCCAGGTCGGCCGGTCGTTCCGCATCCCGGAGCGCGCGGTGCACGACTACCTCAAGGTCGGCTTCGACGAGGTCGGCTGAGCCGCACGGGTAGTCTGTCCGTTCCGACTACTTCGAGCAGAGGTTCCACGTGGGTTCCGTCATCAAGAAGCGCCGCAAGCGGATGGCCAAGAAGAAGCACCGCAAGCTGCTGAAGAAGACCCGCGTCCAGCGCCGCAACAAGAAGTAGCGCCTGCCCCCGGCATGTCACGGTAGGAAGGGCCATGGCTCAGAAGTGGCTGACCTTCCTCTCGGACTACGGCTTCGAGGACGCGTTCCTCGGCGTGTGCAAGGGCGTCATCGCCCGCACTGCCCCTGAGGTCCGCGTCCTCGACGTCCTGCACCTCGTGGTGCCCCAGGACGTCGAGCAGGGGGCAGCGGTCCTCGCCAGTGCCCTGCCGTACCTCCCGGCTCCCGCCGTCCACCTCGCGCTCGTCGACCCGTTCCGGGCGACGCCGGCGCGGGGCGTCGCTGTGCGCACCGCCGACGGTTCCACCTTCGTCTCGCCGGACAACGGGCTGACGTCGCTTGGCTGGGACGTCTGCGGCGGCGCGGTCCAGGCGCGCGTCGTCGACAACCCCGAGCTCTGGCACCCGACGCCGGCCCGCACCTTCCGTGGCCGCGACGTGTTCTCGCCCGTCGCCGCCCGGCTGGCGGACGGCCTGCCCTTCGAGCAGGTCGGCACCGCCCTGGACGTCGACGAGCTCGAGCGCCTCGCGCAGCGCCAGCCGACGGTGGAGGAGGACCACGTCCACGGCGAGGTCGCGCAGGTCGACCACTTCGGCAACCTCACCCTCAACCTCCAGCGTGCCCACCTCGAGCAGGCCGGCATCTCGCTCGGTGACGACGTCGAGCTGCGCTGCAGCGGCAAGACGATGGTCGTGCCGTTCCTGGAGACGTACGGACAGGTCGGCCGCGGGCGGGTCGCGGTCTGCGAGGACTCCTTCCGCACCGTCACCATCGCGGTGAACCAGGGCAGCGCCGCCGCCCGCCTGCGGGCCAGCCGCGGCGAGCCGCTGGTCATCTCGCGGCTCGTGGCCCCCGGGACGCCGGGGCCGGTGGTCCTGCCGCCCGAGCCGAACGTCGTCGCGGGGCGCTGACGGGGGTTTCGTCCCGTTTCGCCCCACCCGTAGACTCCGAGCGTGTCCTCCCGCGTCGTCCTCGTCACCGGTGTCAGCCGCTACCTTGGCGGCCGGCTCGCAGGCGCGCTCGCGGCGGACCCCTCTATCGAGCGCGTCATCGGCGTCGACACCGTGCCGCCCCGCCCCGAGCAGAAGCGCCTGCTGGGCCGCACCGAGTTCGTCCGGGCCGACATCCGCAACCCGCTGATCGCCAAGGTCGTCGCGCAGGCCGAGGTCGACACGGTCGTGCACATGAACGTCATCGCCACACCGCTGGGAGCCGGCGGCCGCACGGCGATGAAGGAGATCAACGTCATCGGCACGATGCAGCTGCTCGCCGCGTGCCAGAAGGCGCCGAGCATGCGCAAGCTCGTCGTGAAGTCGACGACCGCCGTCTACGGCTCCTCCCCTCGCGACCCTGCGCTGTTCACCGAGTCGGTCGAGCCGCGCGCGCTGCCCAAGTCCGGCTACGCCAAGGACGCCGTCGAGGTCGAGGGCTACGTCCGCGGCTTCGGCCGCCGCCGCCCGGACGTGACGCTGTCGCTGCTGCGCTTCACCAACTTCATCGGCCCGTCGATCGAAACGCCGCTGACGCGGTACTTCTCGCTGCCGGTCGTCCCGACGGTCCTGGGCTTCGACCCGCGCATCCAGCTGTGCCACGAGGACGACGGCATCGAGGTGCTGTCCCGCGCGGTGCAGGAGGACCACCCGGGCATCTTCAACGTCGGCGGCTCCGGCGTGCTGCTGCTGTCGCAGGCGATCCGCCGGCTCGGCAAGCCCGCGCTGCCCGTCCCGTCGCCGGCCGTCTCCCTGGTGGCCCGCGCGTTCCGCAGCGCCGGCCTCGTCGACTTCTCCCCGGAGCAGATGCGCTACCTCGAGCACGGCCGCGTCGCCGACGTCAGCCGGCTGCAGGCGGAGTTCGGCTGGGGGCCGCGCCCGACGGCGCAGGCGTTCGACGACTTCGTCAGCGCGACCTCCAGCGGCCGTGTGCTCAGCCACGAGGTCGCCGAGGCCGCCGAGCAGAAGGTGCTCGACCTGGTCGCCCGCCACCGCCCCGCCGGACAGGGAGTCCCCGTTGCCTGAGGCCAAGGTCATCCCGCTGCACGCCGACCTGCCGACGGACGCCCTGCCGGTCGTGCAGGTCGTGCCCCCTGCCGCTCCCGCCGGTGAGCCGTCCGCCTTCGAGCAGAAGCTCGCCGGCGGCCTGAACTTCCTGCGCCGCCGGCTCACCGGCGAGTACGAGGTCGACGACTTCGGCTTCGACCCCGACCTCACCGAGCACGTGCTGCTCCCGCCGCTGCGCCCGCTCTACGAGAAGTGGTTCCGCGTCGAGACCCGCGGCCTGGACAACGTCCCGGACGTCGGCGGCGCGCTGGTCGTGGCCAACCACTCGGGCACCATCCCGATGGATGCCGTGATGACGGCGCTGGCGCTGCTGGACCACCACCCGGCGCACCGCCACCTGCGGATGCTCGGCGCCGACCTGGTCTTCACGCTGCCGGTCATCGCGCCCCTGGCCCGCAAGGCCGGCAACACCCTGGCGTGCAACGCCGACGCCGAGCGCCTGCTCACGCAGGGCGAGCTGGTCGGTGTCTGGCCCGAGGGCTTCAAGGGGATCGGCAAGCCGTTCAGCGAGCGGTACAAGCTGCAGCGCTTCGGCCGCGGCGGCTTCGTGTCGGCTGCGCTGCGCACGGGCGTGCCGATCATCCCGTGCTCGATCGTCGGGGCCGAGGAGATCTACCCGATGGTCGGCAACATGAAGACGCTCGCCCGCCTGCTCGGCGTCCCGTACCTCCCGATCACGCCGACGTTCCCGCTGCTCGGCCCGTTCGGCGCGGTGCCGCTGCCCAGCAAGTGGATCATCGAGTTCGGCGAGCCGATCGAGACCAAGGACCTCGGCGGCGCCGCGGCGGCCGAGGACCCGATGCTGGTGTTCAACGTGACCGACCAGGTCCGCGAGACCATCCAGTCGACCCTGTACACGCTGCTGATGCAGCGCCGGTCGGTCTTCTTCTGATCTAGGGTCCGCGGGGTGAGCACTCCTGACCGTGTGCGGGTCCGGTTCCCGGGGATCAGCCCGCGGGCGTACGAGCACCCGGCCGACCGCTCGGCGCTCGTCGCGCTGCGCAAGCTGCAGGGGTTCGACACCGCGCTGAAGGTGCTGGCCGGCGCCTTCCGCGAGCGCAGCCTGCGGCTGGTCTTCCTCGCCTCCGCGGTGCGCGTCGGGGAGACGCAGTTCGGCGAGGTGCACGCGATCGTGCAGGACGCCGCCAAGGTGCTCGACCTCTACGAGGTGCCCGAGGTCTTCGTGGTGCAGGACCCGACCGTGAACGCGTACACGCTCGGCATGGACCGGCCGTGGATCGTCATCACGACCGGCGCGCTCGACCTGTTCGACGACGCCGAGCTGCGCTTCGTCCTCGGCCACGAGTGCGGCCACGTGCTGTCCGGGCACGGCGTCTACCGGACGATGCTGCACCAGCTGATGGCCCTGGCTGCCCGGGTGGCGTGGATCCCGGTCGGCGGCTGGGGACTGCGCGCGGTGGTGTTCGCGCTGGAGGAGTGGCACCGGGCCGCCGAGCTGTCCGGCGACCGGGCCGGCCTGCTCGTCGCGCAGGACGTCGACGCGGCGCTGCGCGCGCACATGAAGACGGCCGGCGGCTCCCGCATCCGCGACATGGACGCCGCCGCCTTCCTCACCCAGTCCGACGACTACCGCGGGACCTCACAGGCCCGCGACAGCATCGCCAAGCTGCTCAACCTCATGGGCCGCTCCCACCCGTTCGCGGTCTCCCGCGCCGGGGAGCTGCGCGACTGGGTGGTGGCCGGCGACTACAACCGGATCCTGTCCGGCGAGTACTCCAGCCGCGTCGACGACAAGGACGCCTCCGTCCGGGACGAGATCGCCGCGACCCTGCGCTCGTACCGCGACAAGGCCGAGAGCTCGAGCGACCCGCTGGTGAAGCTGCTCCGCGACGTCGCCGGCGGCGTGACCGACTCGGTGGGGGACGTGGCCGACCGGCTGCGCGGTCGCTTCGGTCGCGGCGGCGGGGACGCCCCGACCGCCTGAGTCAGCTGAAGCCGCGCAGGATGCCGCGGTCGGCCCGCCGTCGCTGCAGCGCGAGCGCCGCCACCACCCCGCCGGCCAGCGCACCCGCACCGGCGGCCGCGGGCACC
>JAOPWK010000246.1 GCA_025965735.1 Frankiales bacterium | reverse complement strand
CCATCGCCACGGACGACCGCGCGACGCCCGCTGCCGACACCGCCGAAGAACGGCGGGAGCAGGTCCAGCAGATGCTCCGCCCCGACGTCATCGTCGACCCCGACGAACCCCAGCACGACCCCTCCGCACGGCTCGCCCGGCTGATCGACCTGCGTGACGTCCGCTGCGCCGGACCCGGCTGCTCCTCCACCCGCTGCGACCGCGACCACCTGATCCCCCACCCGCACGGCCCCACCAGCGCCCGCAACCTCGGCCTGGTCTCACCCCGCTGCCACAGCGCCAAGCACCACGGCTGGACCCTGCTCCGTCATCCCGACGGCAGCGTCACCTGGCACAGCCCACTGCGCCGTAGCTACCGGCGACCCGGCGCCTGGCAGCCACCCGAACCGGCCGAGCTCTACAGCGACCCACCACCACCCCGTCAGCCACGGCCACAAGTGCCACAGTCCGAGGACGAAGAACGGTCACTGAGCGAGCGCCTCGCACCTGAGCTCGAGACGCCGCCACCGCCGCCACCCACGCCTGGCGGGGACGACGACCCACCCTTCTGACCGCGCCTGCGCAGCCCTCGACCGGCAGAGCTGGCACGAGGGACGTTGCGACGATCATCGGGAGACGCCCATCAGGAACGCGCCTGGCTGCGGCTCGGCTTCACGCCCTGCTCGGCCTCAACGCCGTGGGCTACGTCGCTGGGGTGGTGGTTGCCGTGCGGCGGTAGGTGCCGCGTCCGCGCTGCCGCAGCGTCGCAGCGCCTCCACTACCCGTAGTGGCCCTCTGGCCCGGCCAGTGCCTCTGGTTCGCCCGGGCGCCAGCGCTCCTCGGGCAGACTCCGGTCGATGAAGGTTCTCGGCACGGTGGTCCGCCTGCAGGTGCAGCGGTCCCGCCTCAAGCCCGGCCCGCGCGGCGCGCGCGTCTACGACCCGTCGCCGCTGCTCGAGGTCTCGACGCTGGAGGTCGGCCCTCGCGGTGTGGTCGGCTGGGTCGACGGGGAGAGCCACCTCGACGTGCACCACGCCGACCACTCCGACAGCCGGAACAACCAGCTGCGCAACGGCCTCTCGCTGCTGCCTGGTGCGCACTACGACCGGATGCGGTCGCGCTTCGGCGAGCACCTCGTGGACGGTGTCGCGGGGGAGAGCCTGCTGCTGGACACCGACGGGCCGTGGACGGACCTGCCGGACCACCTGCTGCTCGAGACGGTCGACGGCGAGCCGCTCCCGCTGACCGGTGCGGCGCCGGCGGCGCCCTGCGTGGAGTTCAGCCGCTTCTGCCTGCGCGGTGACGAGGGGCTGGAGCAGGCGCTCGAGGACCTCGACGGCGGGACCCGCGGCTTCTACGTGACCGTCGGCGGCAGCGGCCGCGTCCAGGCGGGGTGCCGGCTCCTGCGCGGCTGACGTCCGCCGTCTGAACCGGTCGGTCCACGCGTGCGAAGGCCTCTCCAGGCGCGCCCGTGTCCCAGGTGAGCCTGCCTGCGTCTTGCCTGTGCACGGCGCGTCCTGACCCCACGAAGCCCGGAGGCTCCCCCGTGACCGACGCCATCCCTGCCCCCGCACGACGAGCAGCCGCCGGCGCCGCCGGCCTGCTGCTCGCCGTCTCGGGGCTCACCGCTGGAGCCATGACGGCGTCGGCCGACGAGGACTTCGGGCTGGAGCGACTGGCAGGGCCGGATCGCTACGCGACGGCCGCGTCCATCGCCACCGACACCTTCACCGACGCCGACACCGTGCTGCTCGCCTCCGGCGGCGCGCGGAACTACCCGGACGCTCTCGCGGGCAACTACCTCGCCGGCGCCGAGGACGCGCCGATCCTGCTGACCGCACCGACCTCGCTGCCCGCGGCCACCCGCGCCGCCCTCCGCCAGCTCTCGACGAGGCGCGTCACGATCCTCGGCGGCACCGCGGCCGTGAGCGCCGGCGTGCAGCAGCAGCTGGAGGGCCTCGGCCTGACGGTCACGCGCCGCGCAGGCGACGACCGCTACCGGACGGCGCGTGAGGTGGCTCGCACCCCCGCTGCCGGCGGCATCGGCTCGACCGAGGGCAAGGGCCGCACGGCGGTCCTCGCCAGCGGCCGGGACTTCGCCGACGCGCTCACCGCGGGACCCCTGGGCTTCAAGCAGAAGCTGCCGGTGCTGATCACCGAGCCCGGCGCCCTGTCCGCCCCCACCCGTACGTCCCTGGACGAGCTCGACATCCGCCACGTCCTGGTCGTCGGCGGCACGGCCGCCGTGTCGCAGGCAGCCGAGGACCAGGTCAAGGCGCTCGGCATCCAGACCCGCCGGATCGCCGGCGGGGACCGCAGGGCCACCGCCGTCGCCGTCGCCGAGTACGCGATCGGCAACGCCGGCTTCGTCCGGTCGCACGTGGACCTCGCGACAGGCCTGACCTTCGCCGACGCCCTGACCGGCGGACCGCACGCCGGCCGGGAGGCGGCGCCGATCCTGCTCACCGAGAGCGCCCGCGCCCTCGGCGCGGCCGCGCGCGAGTTCCTGACCACGAACTGCCCGACCCTGACCGGCGGGCACGTCTTCGGCGGCACGGCTGCCGTCTCCGACGCAGCCCTGGCCGAGGCAGAGGAAGCGGCCACCTGCGCCGCCGGCCCGAGCCCCAGCCCGAGCCCGACCGCCACTGCCACGTCGACCATCGCCGTGGCGCCCGACGCCGCCGACACCCGGACTGCGGTCATCAACCCCGACACCGCTGGTGGCGACGACCGCACCTTCACCGCGTCCGGCCTCGTGAGTGGCCAGGTGTACCGGATCACGCTGGTCCGCTGCGAGAACGTCCGCGGGAACGGCCAGGGCGTGACCTTCCTGGCGGAGGCCGCCGAGGGCTCCTCGACCGGCTTCGGCGCCGTCACCGGTGCTCCGACCGCAGACATCCTCAGCGTCAACGGGGAAGCGCGGGCTGACAGCAACACCACCGCACCCGGCTTCCAGAGCGGCACGACGACCTTCACCGCCTCCGGTGCCACCGCGACCTTCGTCGTGGACGGCGACGAGGCCGAGTGCGTCGTGCCCGTCGTCTACTTCGACGCCAGCACCAGCGACACCAGCGAGGGCGGGAACCTGCCCCGCCTCGAGGTCAGCGGACCGGCGCGCTCCTTCGGCGCTCCTGCCGAGGACGTCGACGTCGCCGGGCGCACGAGCTTCACCACGACGACCGCCGAGGCCCTGAACGTGGACCCGGACGAGACGGTCGTCCTGGACGCCACGGCCAACCCCGACACGACCGGCACGGACAACCGCCCGTACACGGCGACGGGCCTGGTCGTCGGTGAGGAGTACCGCGTCACGCTGGTGCGCGCTGGGCTCGTCCGCGGCGCCGGCACCACGGCCGACCCGATCCGCTTCAGCGACACGGACAACGACAACCTCACCGAGACGGGTGCGCCCACCGCGGACATCACGACCGTCAACGGGCAGGCGGCGGTGAACAACACCGGCGACGGCACCGCGACCACGGCGACGAACAACACCAACGGCGCGAGCACCGTCTTCACGGCGACCGCGTCCACGGCGACGTTCGTCGTCGACGGCGACAGCAACGACGAGTCCGTCCGCCCGGTGCTGTACCGCAACGGCGGCCCGGCCGGCGCGGCGGGCAACACAGCGGAGGACGGCGGCAACAGTCCCCGGCTGGAGCTCAACGACGACGACACGGCGGCCGAGCCGGTCGCGGTCGGCGGGGCGACGAGCTTCTTCGAGTCCACGGAGGCGCTCAACGTGGACACCGACGACACGCGGACCGTCACCGGCACAGTCGTCAACAGCGACAGCACGACAACGGACGACGTGAGCTACTCGCTCAGCGGCCTGATCGTCGGCCAGGAGTACCGCGTCACGCTGGTCCGGACCGCGCTCATCACCGGCGCGGGGACCAGCGCCGACCCGTACCGCTTCACCGACTCGGACAACGACAACCTGACCGAGACCGGCGGCCCGACGGCCGACATCACGCTGGTCAACGGTGCTGCCGCCGTGAACAACACCGGTGACGGCACCGCCACCACAGCGACCAACAGCACCAACGGCGCCAGCACCGTCTTCACCGCCACGCTCTCGACCGCCACCCTCGTGGTGGACGGTGACACGGCCGGGGAGTCGGTCCGCCCGGTCCTGTACCGGAACGGCGGCCCGGCCGGCGACGCCGGCAACACGACAGCGGACGGCGGCAACAGCCCCCGCCTCGAGCTGAACGACGACAACACCGCGGCCGAGCCCGTCGCGGTGGGCGGCGCCGCCGAGTTCAGCTAGCGCGTCCAGCGGAGGGGCGGTCCTGCGGGGCCGCCCCTTCGTGCTGTCGCGGGTCCCGCCGGACGCGCGGGACCGCCTCCCGGGCCGGCCGGACCGCCGGGGATAGGCTCGGCGCGACCCCGACCGATCCGCTGTCCCCACCTCTCAAGCAGGAGAACCGTGCCCTCCATCGTGGCCGTCGGCGCCCGCGAGATCCTCGACTCGCGCGGCAACCCCACCGTCGAGGTCGAGGTCGCC
>JAOPWK010000215.1 GCA_025965735.1 Frankiales bacterium | reverse complement strand
GCTGTGGCCGACTCGAAGATCATGGTCCGGGTCGAGGGTCAGACCCTGCTCACCACGGTCGGCGCGGACGGTGGCTGGTCGGTCACGCCCACGACGCTGTCGCTCGGCACGCACTCGGTCATGGGGTACGTCACCGCCGCGGCCCGCACCGGCACGGACAGCCAGCTCCTCACCGTCGCTCCGGCTCCGGCCCTTCCGAGGATCGCGATCGCCGGTGGCGACGCGGTGACGACGCTGGACGCGACCCCGCTCATCAGCGGGACCTCGGACGCCCCGGCCGGCTCGCCGATCATGGTCAGGGTCGAGGGTCAGACCCTGCTCACCACGGTCGGTACGGACGGTGGGTGGGCGGTGCTGCCCGCGACGCTGTCGCTCGGCACGCACTCGGTCATGGGGTACGTCACGGACGCGGCCGGCACCGGAACGGACAGCCAGCTGCTCACCGTCGCTCCTGTCCCGGCCCTTCCGACGATCGTGATCGCGGGTGGCGATGCGGTCACGACTCTGCTCGCGACCCCGCTGATCAGCGGGACCTCGGACGCCCCGGCCGGCTCGAAGATCATGGTCAGGGTTGAGGGTCAGACCCTGCTCACCACGGTCGGCGCGGGCGGTGGCTGGGCTGTCACGCCCACGACGCTGTCGCTCGGCACGCACTCGGTCATGGCCTACGTCACCGACGCGGCCGGCACCGGGTCGGACAGCCAGCTCCTCACCGTTGCTGCGGGTCCGGCTGCGGCTGCGGCTCCGGCTGTGCTCGGGCCTGCGGCCCCGGCTGCGCTCGCGGCTACGGCTCCGGCAGTGCTCGTGGTCGCCGCTCCGGCTCCGGCTGCGGCTCCGGCGGCGGCTCCGGCTGTGCTCGTGGCTCCGGCCGCCGCGACCCCCACGATCACGATCGCCGGCGGCCACGCCGTCACGATCTACACGACGACCCCCACGATCACCGGCACCGCAGTCGCCGTCGTGGGCTCCCCGATCGTCGTCACCGTCGACGGTCAGACCCTGACCACCACCCTGGCGGCGGACGGCACCTGGTCGGTCCGGGTCGCCGCGCTCAGGCCGAACAGCACGGTGTTCGGCGGGGTCTCGTGGACGGTCGGGCGCGCTGCGCTGCGCACGCACGCAGCACCGGCGTCGCTCGGGCAGTACCCGGTCACCGCCACGGTGACGGACGCGAACGGCAGCGCGGCCGACACCACCGTCCTGCGGCTGGCGCCTCGTGCGAGCACGGGGGCCGCGGCGCCGACGATCACCACACCCGGTGGGGCGACCGCGACGACGGCGAACCCGATGCCCACCCTCGCGGGCACCGAGACGATCGCCGGCACGACGTCGACCGGTCCGGTCCCCGTCCTCGCGTCGACGGTCCCCGCTCCTTCGCTGCCCCGGACCGGGTTCGACCTGGGCCTGGCGAGGACGGGGCTGCTCACGCTCCTGGCGGGGGCGCTCGTCCTCGCACTCGGTGCCCGCAGGTCTCGCCGGACGACGTGACCCCCGGCAGGTGCCGCTAGCCCTCCGGGGTCGAGCGGCACCTGCGAGGAGCACCCTCCCGAGAGCCCGGCCCCACCTGGGGCCGGGCTCCCGCGGTGTCCGGTTGCGACCGGCGGACAGCAGGAGTCCCGCACCCGGCGTCGAACTGTCGGCGCATGCGCCCACCCCGACCCCTACGACGGGTCCTCCTGCTCGCTGCCGCCGTCACCCTCGGTGCAGCCGTCCCCGCCTTCGCCGGCTCCGCCCCGCCCCCTCCCGCACCCTTCACGGGAGCAGCCGCCGGCTACGCCGGCACGCACTTCGGGGACGGCGACGTCCCCGCGGGCTGCATCCTCGACCGCGACGAGGCCGACCCCGACAACGGGTGCTTCCACATGAAGGTCGGGCTCAACGCGCTCGACTCGCCGGAGGTGAACGTCGCGGTCCTCGTGCCGGTCTCGCCGGCCGCCGAGCGCGACATGCGGATCATGCGCCAGGCCGTCGACATGTGGAGCGGCGGCATCCAGCAGCTCGCCAAGCAGATGGACCTCGACTGGCTGGCCAAGGGCGTGCACTTCAACGTCACGACCCGGCTCGTCCCGACGGACGCGAACGGCCTGCCCACCCAGGCCATCCACCTCGTCAAGCCCAAGATCGTCGTTGTCGCCACCAACCCCGTCGGCGGCATCGGCATCGGCATCGACCCGGTGAACTTCGCCAGCCAGCTCGGCATCACCGGCGCCGACGGCCTGCCCTGCGGCTCGATCGCGGACCCCTTCAGCATGAAGACCTGGCAGCAGCGGCCCGGCTTCGACGACCACCACGGGGACCAGGGCGGCATCTACGTCAAGCGCTGCGACGGCCCCGGCGGCCAGGTCTGCTTCTCGGTGAACGGCGCGGTCGACCCCGTCCCGGGCAAGACCGACTTCTTCTCGCTCTACGACCTCGTGGCGCACGAGACCGGCCACTGCCTGACCCTGGGCCACGTGGGCGACGGGGCGGACGGCCCCTGGGGCCCGACGCCGACCGACGACATCATGGCCTACAGCTCGGACCCCGTGGACGTCGCGAAGTGCGTCTCCACGCTCGACGTCGAGGGCTTCGCGCTGCGCATGAGCCGCTTCCTGGACGTCGACGGCAACGGCAAGGTCGACGACGCCGACGTCCTCGTCCCCAACGACCTCAAGGGCGACGGCGCCAGCTCCTTCCAGGTCCAGAACCCGCACGACCACTCCTACGCCTCCGGCACCGGCCGGGCCGAGGACTGCCCCCAGCCCGACACGAGCACGCTGCCGCTCGCGGAGCAGACCGACTGGCAGCCGACGCCGGTCGCGACCACCCGCGCGGCGCTCACCCTCGGCGCGGTCACGGGCAGCGCGGGCCGGCTGTCCTGGGGCGCCACCGCCGCCCACGTCGACACGCGTCCGGTCCCGACCGAGCGCACCACGTCGGTCTCCGACCCCACCGGTGACGGCGCCGCCCCGGCCACCGACCTGACCCGCTTCACCGCCTCCGTCACCCCCACCGACGTCCGGGCGACGCTGACGCTCGACCGGCTCTGGCCCACCACCGACGGCGGCCGCGCCACCGGCTACGGCCTCTACGTCGGCGGCCGCAAGTTCGACTCGTTCGTGCCGACGCAGGGCACCAGCAGCGAGGTCCAGACGATCGACTCCGGCGGTCGCTACCTGATGCCGGCCGGCACCTCGACGTGGGACACCGAGAAGGGCACCGTCACCTTCACCATCCCGCGCAGCTACCTGGCCAAGCAGCGCATCCAGGCGCCGTACTCGGTGTTCGCCGCCACGGGCGTGCACATCCGCACCAAGGACTGGGTGACCTCGCTGGACCGCGCCCCTGACAGCGGCTACGTCAAGCTGGCCGGGCCGCCCGCCGCGCCCGGGCCGAAGGACGCGCCGATGGCCAAGAAGCGGAGCACGCGCACCGTCGCGCTCACGCACGAGGGTGGGAACACCTTCACGCCGGCCGACACCTCCACGCAGGGCGTGCCGCTCGTGCCGGTGGTCGGCAACGTCCACCAGTTCGCGCTGCCGATCAAGGAGCAGGCGACCGCCGAGGTCACCCTCACCTGGGACGACCCGTCGTCCGCGCTCGGCCTGCTGGTCAAGGGTGGCTCGGGCCAGGAGTCGGAGAGCGGCGACGGCTCGGTCACGGTCACCGTCCCCTGGGCGCACCGGGACCTCGCCGTGCAGGTCGTCCCGTCGCAGGTCGGCGCCCCGTCGGTCGACTACACGCTCACGGCGAAGCTGACCTCCCTGACCGCGAACGCCGACGGCGACGCGGTGCCGGACATCGCGGACGTGTGCAAGAAGGCCGCGGGCCCGGCCAGCTCGGGCGGCTGCCCCGACACCGACCGCGACGGCGTATTGGACACCAAGGACACCTGCGCGAAGATCGCCGGCCGCCAGGCCAGCGGCTGCCCGACGGCGGCGGACGAGAAGGTCGTCGCCTTCCTGGACGGCAAGCAGGTGTCGAGCACCTACGCCATGACCCGGCACGGGCGCTACGACACGAGCGGCTCGGTCGCAGCCAAGCGCGGCACGCACACGCTGAAGCTGGTCTGGTACTCCGGCTCCACGGTCGTCAAGACCGTCAGCAGCCAGGTGACCGTCCGCTAGTCACCGCGTCCCGCGCAGGACCTCCGCAGCTCACGGCTCGGAGGTCCTCGTGCGTCCGGGCTGCGCCGGCTACTGGCGCAGGACCTTGTCCATCGCCCTGCCGCGGGCCAGCTCGTCCACCAGCTTGTCGAGGTAGCGGATCTGCTGCATGAGCGGGTCGGCGATGGTCTCGACGTGGATGCCGCAGATCGCGCCGGTGATGGAGGACGCCTGCGCCGGCAGCGACGCCGCAGCGAAGAAGTCCTGGAACGTGGTGCCCTGGTCCAGGTGGGCCTGCAGCTGGGCCTCCTGGAAGCCGGTCAGCCACGTGATCACCTGGTGCAGCTCGGCTGTGGAGCGGCCCTTCTTCTCGACCTTCGCCACGTAGTGCGGGTAGACCGAGGCGAAGGGCGTCGTGAAGATCCTGTGCACCGGCCGAGCGTAGGGCCGCTGGTGCCCCGGAACGGGCTGCGTACCGGTGTGACGCACCTGCCCTGGCGCGCGTGCCGGCCGTGGCGGAGACTGGGCGCAGAGGCCGAACGGCCTCCCGGACGAGCACGCCGTACCCGGACAGCGACAAGACGGTGTCTGGGAGCTGTCATGCACTGGATCGCGCTCGTCCTGTCCGGCGTCCTCGAGGCAGTCTGGGCGACCGCTCTCGGCCGGTCCGACGGGTTCAGCCGCCTCACGCCGACGGTCGTCTTCGGGCTGGCGGCGACGGGGAGCTTCGCCGGCCTGGCCTACGCCATGCGGGGTCTCCCCGTCGGCACCGCCTACGCGGTGTGGGTCGGCATCGGCGCAGCGCTGACCGCCGGCTACGCGATGTACAGCGCAGACGAACCGGCGTCAGCGGCTCGGGTGCTCCTGCTCCTCGGCCTCGTGGCCTGCGTGATCGGCCTGAAGCTCGCCCACTAGCGGCCGCCGCACCTATAGCCGTCGGCGCGCCGGCTGCGACGCTGCTCGTACATCTCTAGGTCGGCGCGGTCGATGAAGGCACGAAGCATGACAGGACCTGGCGGCCTGACGGCCGTTTCCTTGAGGTTGCCCTGGGATCGGCGGAGGCGGATGGGAATCGAACCCACCAGGACCGGATACCGACCCTCACCGGTTTTGAAGACCGGGGCGCCCACCAGGAACGCGTACGCCTCCCTGCCCTGAGATGCGGCAGAGCCCGGACAGTAGCCGGGAGGGACGAAGGTCCCGCGGGTACGGGCCTCACGGCAGGGGCCGCCTCGCCCTCCTGGCGAGCAGGCTGGCAGCGCCTGCTCCCCCGGACCCGGAGGTCCGCGTGTCGCTCCCCCGTCTCGTCAGCCCGTACACCGTCCTGGAGACCCTCACGCGCGGCGCGATCGGGAACGCCCGCGCCGCGGCCACCGCGATCGCGGAGCAGGTGGAGGACCGGCGGCGGCTCGCTCCGATCGAGGCGCCGGCGGGAGCCGGGACGCTCAGCCGGATGGGCCGCGCCGAGTGCCTGGAGCTGCTGGCTTCTCGACGTGCCGGCCGGCTGGCGTACATCGCGCGGGCAGGCGTGCCGGACGTGGTGCCGGTCAACTACCTGCTGCACGGCGAGGACGTGCTGGTCCGCACCGGGGTGGGGCCGAAGCTGCAGGCCGCCGAGCGAGGTGAGGTCATGACGCTCGAGGCGGACGACCTGGACGAGGAGGCGCAGGCCGGCTGGAGCGTCGTCGTCAGCGGTCCTGCGCACCGGCTGTCCGCCGCGGAGGTGCGCGCACTGGCGGACGACGCGCTGCCCCGGACGTGGGCGGGAGGCCCGCGCTTCGCCGTGCTGCGGATCCGGACGAAGCGCGTCGAGGGGCGCCGGCTGTCCTGACCTACTTCGGCGGCATCCTGATGCCGCCGTCGACGCGCACGACCTCGCCGTTGGCGTAGCTGTTGACGAGCAGCTCGACCACCATCGACGCCAGCTCGTCGGCGGTGCCGAGGCGCTTGGGGAACAGCACGTTGGCGCCGAGCTGGGCCTTGAATGCCTCGGAGGCCTCGCCCTCGCCGTAGATGGGCGTGTCGATGAGGCCGGGGGCGACGCAGTTGAGGCGGATGCCGGCCGCTGACAGGTCGCGCGCGACCGGCAGGGTCATGCCGGCCACCCCGCTCTTGCTGGCGGAGTAGGCGGCCTGGCCGATCTGGCCGTCGAAGGCCGCGACCGAGGCCATCGTGACGATCGCCCCCTTCAGCCCGTCGGCGTCCACGGCGTCGTGCCGCGACATGGCGGTGGCGGCCAGCCGGATGCAGTTGAAGGTGCCGACCAGGTTGACGGCGAGCACCTTCTGGAAGATCCCCAGGTCGTGCGCGGAGTCGTAGCTGCCGTCGCGGCCTATCGTGCGCGCGGCCCAGCCGATGCCCGCGGCCGTGACCAGCGTGCGCAGCGGGCCGTGCTCCTCCGCGGCCGCGATCGCTGCGATGACCTGCTCGGAGTCGGTGACGTCGGCGCGGACGTAGCCGCCGCCGACGGACTTCGCCACCGCCTGGCCCTTCTCGTCCTGCAGGTCCACGACGACCACCGCGGCGCCGCGGGCGGCCAGGGCACGGACGGTGGCCTCGCCGAGGCCGGAGGCCCCGCCGGTGACGAGGGACGAGGTACCGGTGAGGTCGAGCACGTGAGGACTCCTCGGGAGCAGGGGCTGGTCAGAGCAGCCTGCCAGCGGGTCACCCGAACGCTGCGGTTGGGGCCCGCGCAGACCGGGCAGCAGCCGGACGAACCCGCCCATACCTGAAGGGTCGCGACCATGACCGAGCTTGACCGCCTGAGCCCCGCCGACCTCGAGGCGGAGAGCGCCACCGCGCTCCCCACCAAGGAGGTCCTGTCGCTGCTTGACCTGAACGCCGACGTGGACCTGGCCCTCGACCTGGCCGCACCTGTCGACCTCGCCGTCGCCGCCAACCTCAACGTCGCGGCCCCCATCACGGCTGCCGCGTCCGCGAACATCCTGTCCGTCGGGTCCGAGGCCACGGCGCTGACCGACCAGGCCGTCCTCATCGACCAGACGCAGTCGGGCGACGCGATCGCCAACGCACCCCAGACGTCGACCCTCGACCAGGGCGACGACAGCATCCCGGAGACCAGCACGCCGGTCGCCGAGGAGCCCACCGAGGGCGAGGTCGCCGTGGGCGACGTCACGGCCGGCGGCAACCTGCTGGACGTGGACCTCAACGTGGACGCGGACGTCGACGCCGCTGCCCCGATCGCCGGCGCGGTGGCAGCCAACGCCAACATCGCGGCGCCGGTCGACGCCGCCGTCTCGGCCAACATCGGCTCGGTCGACTCCGAGGCCACGGCGGTCTCGCAGCAGACGGCGATCATCAACCAGGACCTGGACGGCGTGACGGCAGAGGCCACCGCCGACCAGGACTCGACGATCCAGCAGTAGCAGCCGATGAGCGTCCCCACCCGGGCGGGCGTCCGCGCGCCCGCTCGGGCGCCGGGCATCGAGCTGCTCGGCGAGCTGTCCGGCTCCGGCTACCACGAGGCGCCGGGCCTGGTCCGTCGCGGCGACGGCCAGACCGTGCAGGTCACGCCGCTGCTGTACGCCCTGCTCGACAGCCTGGACGGGCAGCGCGGCCTCCCGCAGCTGGCTGAGGAGCTCGGTCGGCGCGTGGGCAAGACGGTCGCGCCCGAGGACGTGCAGTACCTGCTGGAGAACAAGCTCGAGCCGCTCGGGCTGCTCGGCGACCCGGACGGCGCCGCGCCACACGTCCAGAAGTCGACGCCGCTGCTCGGGCTGAAGCTCAAGGTCGTCGTCTCGGACCCCGCGGTCACACGCCGCCTCACGACGCCGTTCGCCTGGCTGTTCCGCAGCTGGGTCGTCGTCCCGGTGCTGGTCGCCTTCGCCGTGACCTGCTGGTGGGTGCTGTGGGAGCAGGGGCTGGCCTCGGCGACGCGGCAGGCGTTCGACTCCCCCGGCCTGCTGCTCGCCGTCTTCGTCATCACGGTGCTGTCGGCCGGCTGGCACGAGTTCGGGCACGCCGCCGCCTGCCGTGCGGCCGGGGCGGCACCCGGGGCGATGGGCGCCGGGCTGTACCTCGTGTGGCCGGCCTTCTACACCGACGTGGACGACTCGTACCGCCTGAGCCGCTGGGGCCGGCTCGTGGTGGACCTCGGCGGGCTGTACTTCAACGCGCTGGTCGCGGTGGGCGTCACCGGCTTGTGGCTGGTCGTGCGCCAGGACGCGCTGCTGCTGGTCGTGGCCACGCAGCTGCTGCTCATGCTGCGCCAGCTCGCCCCGATCATCCGGGCTGACGGCTACCACATCCTCGCCGACCTGACCGGCGTCCCCGACCTCTTCCAGCACATCCAGCCCACCCTGGCCGGCCTTCTCCCGCAGAACTGGGGCAAGCCCCAGCCCCTGCGCCGTTGGGCCCGGTGGGTCGTACGCGCCTGGGTCCTCGTCGTCGTCCCGCTGCTGCTCTGGATGCTGCTGCTCGCCGTCCTCCTGCTCCCCCGGCTCGTCGCCACGGCCTGGACCGGGCTGCAGGAGCAGGGCACCCAGCTCTCCGCCGCCGCCGAGAGCGGGGACCTTCTCGCCGTCGCTGCCGGTGTGCTGAAGGTCCTCGCGCTGTTGCTGCCCGTGGCCGCCGTGTCGTACCTGCTGGTCCGGCTGGTCCGCAGCAGCGCGGTCGCTGCCTGGACCCGCACCCGCGGGCGCCCGGTAGCCCGCGCCCTCTGCACGGCGGTCGGCGCTGCCGTGCTCGCGCTGCTGGCCTGGGCGTGGTGGCCGTCCGGGCAGTACGAGCCGGTGCGCGCGGACGACCGCGGCACCCTCGGCCAGGCGCTGCAGCTGCGTCCGGCGTCCTACGAGCGGCCGGCGCAGCTCAGCGCCCGGATGACGCCCGCACTCGCCCTCGTCCCTCGCGACGCCTCCGCGCCCGTGCTGCTCCTCGTCCGGCCGGAGGGCGGCGGGCCGCTGCAGACGGTCGTCACGAGCAACCCGGCTGAGCCCGGAGCGACCACCAGCGCGCAGGTGCTGCCCTTCGCCGTCCCTGAGGCGGCCGGCGAGGGCGACAACCAGGCCGTGGCGGTCAACACCGAGGACGGCACCGTCATGTACGACGTGGCCGTCGCGCTGGTGAAGGTGGTCGACGGCGAGCGCGTCGACAACCGGAACGAGGCGTACGCCCTGGCCTCCTGCAGGCAGTGCGCCACCGTCGCAGTGGCGTTCCAGGTCGTGCTCGTCATCGGGCAGAGCGACGTGCAGATCCCCGTGAACGCCGCCGTCGCCGGCAACCGCGACTGCGTCGAGTGCCTCACGACGGCGCTGGCGGTGCAGCTGGTCGTGGCGCTGGAGAGCGTGCCGAGCGCAGAGGTCGAGGCGGAGCTGACGGCCGCGTTCGCCAAGCTCGAGGGGCTCGAGGACCTGGTGGAGGACCTCGACCTGGCCGGGGTCTACAAGACCGTGCAGGAGGTGCAGGCCGAGGTGCTCGCCATCCTCGTGCGCCACGGCCTGGTCGACGACGCCACGACCGCCGCGCCGGCGGCGAGCGCCTCTGCCAGCCCCGCGGCGACGGTGGGTCCGGAGACCAGCACGTCGCCGAGCGAGCAGCCGGAGGCGACGCCAGAGGCCGTCGAGCCGACGGCGACGGACGAGGCTGCCGAGGCGACGCCGGAACCGGTCGAGTCCAGCGCCCCGGAGGCGGAGCCGACGCAGGCACCCGCTCCGGAGCAGGCCGCGCCGTCCAGCGAGCCGTCCACCGGCTGACCCGTAGCCTCGGCAGCGTGGCGACGTGCGGCGCAGTGGTGCTGGCCGGCGGGAGGTCGTCCCGCATGGGTGCGCCCAAGGCGGGCCTGGAGTGGCACGGCTCCACGCTGCTGCGCCGCGTTACCGGTCTGGTGGCCCGCGGCGTGGACGGGACCGTCGTGGTGGTCCGCGCCTCGGGGCAGGCGCTGCCCGCCCTGCCGTCCGCGGTGGAGGTCGTCGACGACGTCGAGGAGGGCCGGGGCCCGCTGCAGGGCATCGCCACCGGTCTGGAGGCGCTGGCCGGCAGGTACGACAGCGCGTTCGTCTGCTCGACCGACCTGCCCTTCCTGCACCCGGCCTTCGTCCGTCGCGTCACGCGCGCACTGGACGGGGACGTGGCGCTGCCGGTCGTCCGCGGCTTCCGCCAGCCGCTGGCCGCCGCGTACCGGACGGCTCTGGCCGGTCGGGCGCGTGCCCTGCTCGCGCAGGACCGCGACCGGGCCGGCTTCCTCCTGGAGGGCGCGCAGGTCGCGGTGCTCGACGAGGCAGCGCTGCTCAGCGACTCACGCCTCCAGCGCGCCGACCCGGGCCTGACCTCGGTGGACGGGGTGAACGACCCCGCGGAGTACGACGCAGCGCGCAGCCGGCCGGCACCCGAGGTCGAGGTGCAGCGCTTCGGGGTCCTCGCAGGCTCCGGCAGCACACGCGTGCGCGCGGCCACGCTGGGCGCCGCCGCCGAGGCCGTCGGGCTCGTGCTCGACCGCCACCTGCTCGCCGCCGTCGACGGCGACGCGGTGGTGCGAGACCTCGAGACGCCGCTGGCGCAGGGGGACGTCGTGACGTTCCTGTCGGCGGACGCCGGTGGCTGAGGCACCGGGCGGCTACTTCGGCCGTGCGCTCGTCGTCGACGTGTCGGACGGGTCCAGCCGGGTGCTGCCGCTGCCCGAGCAGGTCCTGCGCGAGCACCTCGGCGGCGCGGGGCTCGGGGCGTGGCTGCTGCACGAGCTGGCTCCACCCGGGGTGGACCCGCTGGCCCCGGAGGCTCCGCTGGCGTTCGTGTTCTCGCCGCTGGTAGGGACGCCGCTGACCACCAGCGCGAAGTTCGCCGTCGTCGCGAAGTCGCCGCTGACCGGGTTCCTCACCGATGGCTTGGCCAGCAGCCACTTCGCCATCGCCGGCAAGCTCACCGGCCACGACGCGATCGTGCTCGTCGGTGCGGCCGCAGCACCGGTGAGCATCGCGATCGGCGCCGACGGCGTGCAGGTGCGGGACGCCGCGGCGCAGTGGGGGCGCACCGCCGCCGAGGCGGAGGCAGCAGTGGCCGCCCAGCTCGGCGCCGGCTGGCGCGTCGCCAG
>JAOPWK010000187.1 GCA_025965735.1 Frankiales bacterium | reverse complement strand
CCGTGCGAGCCGCACCGAACCCGGGCAGCCGCTCCGGCGCCTTGCCGCAGACAGGTGCGGTCGCGAGACCCGCGCCGTCGGCGAGGGAGGTGTCCCCCGTCGCCGCGAGCAGCGGCTGGCCCGGACGCTCGTCGGTCTCCCGCACGTCGAGCAGCGGCATCGTCGGGTTGGGCAGGAGGAAGCGCAGCGCGCTCGTGTGCTCGCAGTCGTGCAGCAGCGTGATGGTGGAGAACGTGCCGGACGGCTGCGGCGTCCGGGTGAAGTTGTCGATCGCGCCGGCCACCGTCACCCGCAGCTGCCCGCCCTTCGGCACCACGAGGTCGGTCGGCTGGAAGCGCACCGGCACCCGGATCGGGGTGCCGGTCGGCGGCAGGACGACGTCCTCCTGCACGAAGTAGCCCTCCGGCATCGGCTCGAGGTGCTGCAGCGACCGGAAGCCGAACGTCGAGTGCATGTTCTGCGCGCCGGTGGCGCCCTCGTGCGTGAGGACCTCGCCGTCGGGCCCGAGCACGTCGATGCGCGCCGAGACGTGCCCGTCGGGCCGGTCGGTCGTCAGCCACAGGTCGAGCACCGGCATCCCGGTCAGGTGCAGCGGCGCGTCCACCGGAGCGGTCTCGAAGACCGCGGAGCCCTCCGCCTCGGTCAGGGACTCGGTGTAGCTCGTCGACCCGTCGACGGACTGCGCGCCGAGCGAGCCCTCGGGGCCGAGGCCGAGGTGCCCGACGGGACCTCCGGTGGAGGGGAACTCCGGCTCCTCGCGCCACTGCCCGTCGCTGGCCTGCACCTGGACCTCGGGCCAGTCCTCCACGCCGGTCGGCAGGCCCTTGAGGTAGCGGTCGTACCAGGCCGTGACCATCGGCATCCAGTCGTCCCGCACCCACTCCGGCTCCACCGTCGGGTGCCGGAACGGCAGGGCGTGGTTCCAGACGCCGAACAGCCCCTTGTGCGGCGTCGTCGCGGGCAGCCGGTCGAACCAGCCGGCCACCGTGATCGGCTGCACGTTGAAGTCGCGCAGGCCGTGGACGTAGAGCGTCGCGGCGGTGACGTCCGGCGCGCCAGGTCGGTACTCGCGCTCCTGCCAGTACGCCGTCTTGCTGCCGAGCACGTCGGCGCCGCTGGCCATCACCTCGGGCTGGCAGAGCAGCTTCTCCGGGTAGTGCTGCGGCGCGAGCTCCTGGCCCGGGGCTGCGCTCACGGTCAGGTAGCTGACGTTGCCGAGCATCGCCTGGCCGGCGTACGGGACGCCGTCCATGAAGTTCCAGTCGTACTGCGCGCCGACAGAGGCGGCCGGGATGATCGCCTTGAGGTACTTCGTCTTGGCCTTGTCGCCGAAGCCCGCGACCGAGATCTGCGTCTCGGCGTCGTAGGAGACGCCGTACATGCCGACGCTGCCGTTGCTCCAGGGCGCGTCGCGGCCGAGGTACTCGACGACCCGCGCACCGTCCTCGATCTGGTCGGCCGCCGTCTGCTCCAGGCAGCCGCCGGACTCACCGGTGCCGCGCACGTGGTGCTGGGCGACGGCGTAGCCGCGGGCGTTGAGGTACTCGATCAGCCCCGGCGTCCCGCCCGCCTCGTTCGCGGGGTACTCCTCGACCCCCTGCGACACGTACGGCGTCATCACCAGGACGGTCGGCACCTTCGCCGGCGGTGTGCGGCCGTCCTTGGCTGCGGGCAGCCACGTCTCGACGTAGAGCGAGGTGCCGTCGTGCGCCTCCACGCGGTGCCGCTGCAGCTCCGGGTCGACGTCGGGCGCCTGTGTCCCGTAGAGCGGCTCCGACCGTGGCGTCGGCGAGAAGGCGGCGCCGGTCTGCAGCGGGTCCGCGGCCGAGGCCGTGGAGGCGGCGGTGACCGGGGCGGCGAGCGCGGCTGCGCAGGCGAGCGCGACCAGGGAACGGGAGAGCAGCATGCGAACTGTGTTCGCCGCCGCCGGTGGACCTCCTGCCGGGCGGCTACTGCGGCAGCGCCGCCTCGACCGCCTCGCGCAGCGCCGGGTCGGCCGGATCGACCAGCGGACGGAAGCGCCCCACGACCTCGCCCTCGGGTGAGAGCAGCCACTTCTCGAAGTTCCACTGCACGTCGCCCGCGGCGCCCTCGGCGTCCGGCGCCGCGGCCAGCTGCTCGAACAGCGGGGAGCGGCCCTCGCCGTTGACGTCGGTCTTGGCGAGCAGCGGGAAGGTCACGCCGTAGGTCGCCGAGCAGAACTGCGCGATCTCCTCGGCGCTGCCCGGCTCCTGCCCCTTGAACTGGTTGCACGGGACGCCGACGACGGTGAAGCCCTTCGGCGCGAGGTCCTCGTGCAGCGCCTCGAGCGCGGCGTACTGCGGCGTGAGGCCGCACTTGGACGCGACGTTGACGATCAGGGCCGCCTTGCCCTTGGTGAGGGCGCCGAGCGGGATCGTCTGGCCGGACAGGGTCTCGACCTCGAGGTCGTGCAGCGACACGGGGAGCTCCTGGCTAGAGGGGGGTGAGGGTGGTGCGGGGGCCGGCCCGCAGGACCTGCGAGGGCAGGGTGCGCCCGACGAGGCGCTCGGCCTCGCGGGCGGCGCCGAGCAGGGCGTCGAGGTCGATGCCGGTGTCGACGCCCATGTCCTCGACCATGTGCACGAGGTCCTCGGTGCAGACGTTGCCGGTGGCGCCCGGCGCGTACGGGCAGCCGCCGAGACCGCCCACGCTGGCGTCGAAGTCGGTGACCCCGAGCTGCAGCGCCGCGAGCACGTTCGCCAGACCGGTGCCGCGGGTGTTGTGGAAGTGCAGGTTCAGGTCGGCGTCCGGGAACGCCATCCGCGTCTCGCCCACCAGGTGCGTCACGCGACCCGGCGTGGCCATGCCGGTGGTGTCGCCGTAGGACAGCCCGTCCGCGCCGTCGGCCAGCGCGCGGCGGGCGACGCCGAGGACGCGCTCGACCGGCACCTCGCCCTCGTACGGGCAGCCGAAGGCCGTCGACACGATGACCTGGCAGGTGGCGCCCGCGGCGTGCGCGGCCTGCAGCAGCTCGGAGATGTCGTCCAGCGACTCCTCCGTCGTGCGGTTCACGTTCTTCTGGTTGTGGGTGTCGCTGGCGCTGACGACGACCTCGATCTCCTTGAAGCCCGCGTCCAGGGCGCGCTGCGCCCCGCGCAGGTTCGGGACCAGCGCGCTGTAGCGGACGCTGTCGGACTTAGTCACGGCCGCCCACACCTCGGCGGCGTCGGCCATGGACGGGATCGCCCTGGGGTGCACGAAGGACACCGCCTCGATCCGTCCGACGCCGGTGCCGGACAGCGCGTCGATCAGCGCGACCTTGCTGGCGGTGGGGACGGGCGCTTCGTTCTGCAGCCCGTCGCGCGGTCCCACCTCGCGCAGGCTGATCCGCTTCGGCAGGTCGCTCACGAGGTCACGCTCACGAGTCGACGCTAGTACGGCGCAGCAGGTACGGGGTCAGCGACCGGTAGCCGCGGACCGACCGCTTGCGCAGCCGCTTCAGGTCGTACGACCGGTCGTCGCCGAGCGCCGAAGCCGTCGCCTCGTCCACCAGCACCGTGCGCGGCCGGGCCTCGTCGGTAAGCCGGCTGGCGAGGTTCACCGGCGCTCCGAACACGTCGCCGAGGCGCACGAGCAGCGGGCCGAGCGCGACGCCCGCCCGCACGTCGGGCAGCTCGTCGTCCTGGCAGTGCGCCTCCACCGTCTTCAGCGCCACCTCGACGGCGAGGTCCGGCTCGTCCGCGACGTAGAGGACCGCGTCGCCCAGCGTCTTGACGACGCGTCCGCCGACCGCAGTCACGCGCAGCGCCGTCTCCCGCTCGAAGCGCTCCAGCGTGCGCTCGAGCATCGAGGCGTCCCACTGCTGGGTGGAGCGGGTGAAGTCGACCAGGTCCACGAAGCCGACGGCCGTCTGCGGCTGCCCGTCGCCCTCCGCGGCCGCGAAGGCGCGGGCGGTTGCGGCGGCGAACTGCCGGCGCCAGACGTGCACGACCAGCTGCTCCAGCATCGGCACCATCTCGGCCGCCAGCGTCGTCGCGGACGCGAGCACCTCCTCGGGCGTCAGCCCCTCGGTCGCCGTCTTGAACACGTCGACCTGCGCCTCGGCGGTGCGCGCGAGCTCCTGGCCCATCGAGCGGGCGAGCACCAGGACGGTGTCGGCGCTGACGATGCCGCTCTCGGCGAAGGCCAGCGCGGTGCGCAGCGCCTCGACGTCCTTGTGCGTGAAGGCAGGCTCGGTCGGGCTCGGCTCGGCGAAGCCCATGGCGTTCCAGAGGCTGCGCGCCTCCGGCTCGGGGATCCCGACGGCGTCGGCGACCTCGTCGCGGGTCAGCTCGCAGCGCGCGCCGAGCAGGATCGCCTCGAGATCGTCCGGCTCCACGCGCGAACAGTACGGGTGCCGGATCGGCTCCTGCCGCGTAGCGTCGACGCATGAGCCGGCGCCGGGGGACCTACCTCGCGATCCGCCTCGCCGCAGCCGTCGTCCTGCTGGCGGCCACCGTCATGCCGCGGGGTGTACCTGCCGGGCTGCTCATCATGGCGGCGGGCGTCGCGGCGGTGCTGTCCTGCGTCGCCGTCAACGCCGGTGGACCGGGTGAGCAGTGGGGCGCGCGCCCGCAGGACCGCTGGTTCGACTCGCTGCGCGCGCCGCAGGGCGACTGGCCGCCGTACGAGGCGCCCACGACTCCCGCGCCGACAGAGGCAACCGCGCGGCCCCCGGCGGCGTCCTAGTCGTATGGGGCCGTGGCGCCCCCTGGAGGTCGCCGTGCGTGCCGTCGTCCCGCTCTCGCTCGTGCTGCTGCTCGCCGGCTGCGCTGCCGATGCGCCCCCGGCCGCCGCGCCCGCACCGATCACGGGTGCGCCCTCGCAGACGGCGCCCTCAACGGCAGTGTCCGGCGGCACGCCTGCCGCATCGCCGGCTGCCGCGCCCACGATCGCCCGCGCCCTCTACTGGCTCGGCACCGACGACCGCCGCGGGCCGCGCCTCTACCGCGAGCTCGTCCCGCGTCCGGCCGCGGCCGACCCGGTCCGCGACGCGCTGACCGCGGTCCTCGAGTCCGAGCCTCGGGACCCGGACTACCGCTCGCTGTGGGCCGCCGGGGCGACGGTGCGCGGCGTCACGCGCGACGGCACGACAGCAGTCGTGGACCTGTCCCGCGAGGCGTTGGCCAGCGGTGGCGGGTCCGCGTTCGCCTCCGCCTCGGTGCAGCAGCTGGTGCACACCGCCACCGCAGCCGACCCCTCGCTGCGCGCGGTGCAGCTGCGGGTCGAGGGCGAACCCGTGGCGGACCTGTGGGGCGCGGTCGACGTGTCGCAGCCGGTGCGGCGCGCTCCCGCGGCCGAGGTGCTCGGACCGGTGTGGCTGGACGTCGAGGAGGGCGCATCGCTGAGCGGCAGGTTCGGCGGCACGGCGACCGTCTTCGAGGCCACCGTCTCCTGGCAGCTCCGGCAGGGCGAGCGGGTCGTGCAGGAGGGCTCGAGCACCGCGAGCACCGGCGCGCCTGGTCGCGGCGAGTGGAGCGGCGAGCTCGACGCGCCGCCTGGCGACTACGAGCTCTGGGCCTACGAGAGCTCGGCCGAGGACGGCTCGGTCACCTGGCCGGACACCAAGCGGATCACGCTGACCGGCTAGGCCGGCCGCAGGTGCACGACGTCGCCGGCGCCGTACGGGACGCCGTCGACGACGATCCGGCCGTTGTCGTCGACCGCCTCCGCGACGCCCTCGACGGAGCGGCCGGCCGGCAGCTCCACCCGCACCATGCGGCCGATCGTGCCGCAGCGCTCGCGGTAGGACACCCGGGCGGCGTCCGCGTCGCCGAGCACCGTGGTCAGCGAGCGGAGGACGGCCCGCAGCAGCGTGTCCCGGTCCGTGGTCCGCGCGCCGGCCAGCTTCAGCGACGTGGCCTGCGCGTGCGGCAGCTCCTCGGCCGACGTGGTCACGTTCAGGCCGATGCCGAGCACGAGCGCGCCCGGCTCCGGCACCTCGGCCAGCAGCCCGCACAGCTTGCGGCCGTCGACCAGCACGTCGTTCGGCCACTTCAGCTCTGCGTCCACCCCCGCCCGCTCGCGCAGCGCCTCCGCGACGGCCAGCCCGCCCCAGAGGGACAGCCACGGCCACTGCGCCGCGGGCAGGTCCGGCCGCAGCAGCACGCTGAAGGTCAGGCCCGCCCGCGGCGGCGACACCCAGCTGCGGTCGAGCCGGCCACGCCCAGCCGTCTGCGCCTCGGCCACGACGACCAGACCGGCCGCCTGTCCCGCCCGGGCGCGCTCGGCGACGACGGCGTTCGTGGAACCCGCCTCCGGCAGCACCTCCACGCGCCAGCCGTCCCCGGCGAGCGCGCGCGTCAAGGCCAGGGTCCGCAGCGGCGGCCGGTCGAGGTCGGCGTACACCGGGTCAGTCTGCCGTGGCCGCCCGCAGGGGCCGCGCGCCCGCTCGATAGCCTCCCGCTGTGACCGCTGAAGCACTCCCGCAGAACGAGCTCGACGTGCACACCACCGCCGGGAAGCTCGCCGAGCTGCGCCGCCGCAACGAGGAGGCGCTGCACGCCGGCAGCGAGAAGGCGCTGGAGAAGCGCCGTGATCTCGGCAAGCGCACCGCCCGCGAGCGCATCGAGTCCTTTCTCGACGAGGGCTCGTTCGTCGAGACCGACGCCCTGACGCGGCACCGCGCCCGCGACTTCGGCCTGGAGAAGAACCGCCCCATGGGCGACGGCGTCATCACCGGCTACGGCACGGTCGACGGCCGCCAGGTGTGCGTCTTCAGCCAGGACGCCACCGTCTTCGGCGGCGCGCTCGGCGAGGTCTACGGCGAGAAGATCGTCAAGGTCATGGACCTCGCGCTCAAGACGGGCGTCCCCGTGGTCGGCCTGAACGAGGGCTCCGGCGCCCGGATCCAGGAAGGGATCATGGGCCTGGCGCTGTACGGCGACATCTTCTACCGCAACGTCATGGCCTCGGGCGTGGTCCCGCAGATCAGCCTGATCCTCGGCAACTGCGCCGGTGGCCACGTCTACAGCCCCGCGCTCACCGACTTCAACCTCATGGTCGACCAGGGCTCCGCGATGATGATCACCGGCCCGGACGTCATCAAGACGGTCACCGGCGAGGACATCACCATCGAGGACCTCGGCGGCGCCCGGGCGCACAACAGCAAGTCCGGCGTCGCGCACTTCATGAGCAGCGACGAGGAGGAGTGCCTCGAGCTGGCCAAGGCGCTGCTGAGCTACCTCCCGAGCAACAACCTCGAGCAGGCACCGGTCTTCGACGCCGGCGACGCGCTCGAGGAGGAGCCGCTGCTCGAGCTCGACACGATCATCCCGGACAGCAACAACGCGCCGTACGACATGAAGCACATCATCGAGGCGGTGCTCGACGACGGCGAGTTCCTCGAGGTGCAGTCGCTCTGGGCGCAGAGCATCGTCTGCGGCTTCGGGCGCATCGAGGGACGCAGCATCGGCGTCGTGGCGAACAACCCGATGCAGTTCGCCGGGACGCTCGACATCGACGCTTCCGAGAAGGCCGCGCGCTTCGTGCGCACCTGCGACGCGTTCAACGTCCCGGTGCTCACCTTCTGCGACGTGCCGGGCTACCTGCCGGGCGTCGGCCAGGAGCACGCCGGGATCATCAGGCACGGCGCCAAGCTGCTCTACGCCTACGCCGAGGCCACCGTCCCGCTCATCACGATCATCACGCGCAAGGCGTACGGCGGCTCGTACGTCGCGATGGGCAGCAAGCACCTCGGCGCGGACATCAACCTGGCCTGGCCGACGGCGCAGGTCGCCGTCGTCGGCGCGCTCGGGGCGGTGAACATCGTGCGCCGCAAGGAGATCGCTGCCGCGGAGGACCCTGACGCGGCGCGCGCGGCGTTCATGCAGGAGTACGAGGACACCTTCGCGACGCCGTACATCGCGGCCGAGCGCGGTTTCGTCGACGCCGTCATCGAGCCGTCGCAGACGCGGCGTGAGGTGGCCAAG